>CANFNL010000102.1 GCA_947448205.1 Bacteriovoracaceae bacterium | reverse complement strand
TACCTTTGTCAAAATGTTCAGACAAAATGCTAAATTTTTGTGATTTTGTTAGTCTTTTTCTGTTCAGATCCATAGCTTTTCTCCAAAATTAGGAGGTAGCCTTCAAACGGGGGTCACGAACAATTTCTAAATACAAATCATTCTAATCTTGTCAACTGCAAGATTTGATTCAAAATATTTATTTAATAAAAATTTTACTCATAGCTTTGCTTTTTTATGCCTGCTTTTAAATAATTAACTGAAATATCTTCTTGAGCTATAGTAAAATTCTTAGATCAGTGACTGTTTTAATTTCATCTCGTATCCTTGCTGCTTCTTCAAAGCGCAAATCTCGCGAGGCTTCTTTCATTAATTTTTTCAATTCAATGATACGTTTATCCAATGCTTCAGGAGTTAAGTGAGTGGCTTCAACTTTTTCTTTTTTAAGTGCACCTTTTTTTGCCCCCCTGAGAGTTTCAATAACTCCACCACTGACATTCTTGACAATTGTTTTAGGAACTAAATTTTTAAGAGTATTATATTCTTTTTGAATTTTTCTTCTGCGGTTAGTTTCACCGATGGCCCGCTCCATACTTTTAGTCATTTTGTAGGCGTATAAAATAACTCGTCCATCAGAGTTTCTGGCCGCTCTCCCCATGGTTTGAATTAAAGAGCGCTCAGATCTAAGAAAGCCTTCTTTATCTGCATCGAGAATACCCACTAGCGCCACTTCTGGAATATCTAAACCTTCACGCAAAAGATTTATTCCAACTAATACATCAAACTCTCCCAAGCGCAGATCGCGAATAATTTCCATGCGCTCCAGAGTATCAATATCGGAGTGCAAGTATCGAACTTTCAACCCATTGGATGCAAAATATTTTGTAAGCTCTTCGGCTAATTTTTTAGTGAGAGTCGTCACTAAAACTCTGAAGCCTAATTTAATGACTTCTCGCGATTGATTTAAAAGATCATCGACTTGAGTTTCAGCATTTCTTACTTCGACAACTGGATCTAGAAGTCCAGTTGGGCGAATAATTTGTTCGACGTACTCTCCATGTGTTTTCTCTAATTCATAATTTCCCGGAGTGGCCGAAACATAAATGACTAGGTTTTGTCTGGCTTCAAACTCATCAAATTTTAAAGGTCGGTTATCAAGTGCCGAAGGCAAGCGAAAGCCATAATTGACGAGATTTTCCTTTCTCGCCCGATCTCCTCTATACATGCCCCCTACTTGAGATACAGAAATATGAGACTCATCGATGATCATCAGAAAATCATTACCAAAATAATCAACGAGTGTAGGTGGTGGATCTCCAGGTTTGGCCCCCGTTAAATGACGAGAATAATTTTCAATCCCAGAACAAAAACCTAGCTCTTCCATCATTTCGATGTCGTATAAAGTTCGTTGTTCAATTCGCTGGCGCTCCAGAAGTTTTCCTTCTTTAATAAATTCAGCTATGCGCTCGCGCAGTTCAATTTTAATAGCCTCAATGGCATCTTTCATTCGCTCTGCACTCACCACATAATGAGACTTAGGATAAATAGTTTCTTTTTTTAGTTGATCGATTATCTTTCCTCGAAGTGGATCTACGATGGAAATAGAGTCGACTTCATCTCCAAAAAACTCCACACGTACCACATTACTTTCTTCATGGGCCGGAAAAACTTCGACAATATCACCTCTTACCCTAAAGCAGCCCCTAGAAAAATCAATGTCATTGCGCTCATACTGAATGGCCACCAGAGTTCTTAAAAAATCATCGCGGTCTAGGCTCTCACCTACTTCGACAATGGCCTTCATGCCCGAGTATTCATCTTTAGAACCGATACCATAAATACAGGAAACAGATGCTACAACGATTACATCATCGCGCTCAATCAAGCTTCGAGTGGCACTATGGCGAAGCTTTTCTATTTCTTCATTTACTGCCGAATCCTTTTCTATGTAAGTGTCGGTACCGGCCACGTAGGCTTCGGGTTGGTAGTAGTCATAATACGACACAAAATATTCGACAGCATTATGAGGAAAAAATTCTTTGAATTCTGCGTATAACTGCGCAGCAAGTGTCTTATTATGGGCAAGGACTAAGGTTTTTTTACCGAGAGCTTGAACGACATTGGCCATGGTGAATGTTTTACCTGAACCCGTTACCCCTAAGAGTGTTTGTTTGGATTTTCCCTCAGAGAATCCCTGGATTAACTCGGCAATGGCACGCGGCTGATCCCCTCCCGGAGGAAATGGACTAACTAAATTAAAAACAGATTTTTCTTTATTCATATTAAATTTCGACCTACGATAGAGCCATGAAAAATATACTCCCGACCCCCCTGCAATACAAAAAAAATAAACTAACCTTTGATGGACTTTTCTTAGATAAGATCGCCAAAGTGCGTCCTACTCCATTTTATCTTTATAGCAAAAAAAGCCTAGATTTTTATTATAAATCATTCACATCCAATGCTTTAAAGCACAAAATACCCAGTCCTTTAATTTGTTATGCGGTTAAGGCCAATAGTAACAGTGAGGTTTTAAAAAGATTAAAAACTTTAGGCAGTGGAGCTGATGTAGTCTCAGTGGGAGAGCTTAAAAAAGCCCTCAAAGCAGGAATTGATCCTCAAAAAATTGTTTTTTCTGGAGTGGCTAAAACTGAAAATGAGATTCTCTTTGCACTAAATTGTGGCAAACGGGGAATCTATTCTTTTAATGTAGAATCCATTGAGGAATTAGAACTTATTAATGCTGTGGCAAAAAAAGAAAAACGCATTGCCAGAGTTGCTTTTAGGCTCAATCCACAAGTCAATGCTAAAACCCATAAGCATATCTCTACTGGCAATAAGACTCATAAATTTGGACTTTTAAAAGCAGATATTTTAGAGGCGATGAGTGTTAAAGAATTTTGGGGCAACACAACTCTGGTTGGATTATCTGTCCATATTGGCAGTCAGCTTACAGATATGAAAGCGACTATTTCGGCGATTCGAGAACTTTGCATCCTGGCCCTCGAAATAGAGACGCCATTGGAGTTTTTAGATGTGGGTGGAGGACTAGGGATTGACTATACCCAAGATGATAGATCAAAACTTGCTTCAATTGAAACTTATATGAAAGCAGTCTCTGAATCACTGGAAAAATATTATTTTTCAAAGAATAATCATGTGCCAAGAATAGTTTTTGAACCGGGAAGAATTCTAGTTGGAAAAATGGGAGTCTTAGTTTCGCGAGTTGTCCGTACTAAAACTTCTGACAATGCTCACTTTACAATTATCGATGCTGGAATGAATGATTTGATAAGACCCGCATTGTATGAAGCCTACCATGAGGTCCTACCAGAAACAAAATCCAAAAAATTAATTAAAACTGATATTGTTGGTCCCATTTGTGAGACGGCAGATTGCTTTGGAACTCAAAGGTCCATGCCTTTGCTTCAAAGTGGGGACTTAGTGGTGATCGATAATGCTGGAGCTTACGGCCACACTATGGCCTCTCGCTATAACGAAAGAGAAATCGCTGCAGAGTACTTCATTTAATTAATGATTTCTTAAATTGTTTTAACGAATTGCTCTCGTGGAAAGCGCACTCTTGGTCCATAGAGTCCACCTTCTGCTCTTTTTCCGGCCCCAACGATCATCACAATTTTAGCTCGACGAGGAAGACCCAACACTCGTTTTACTCGTGCGGAATCAAAACCCTCCATTGGGCAAGTGTCATAACCATGAGCGCGAAAGGCGAGCATTAAATTTTCACATGCCAGAGCACAAGACTTGATGGCCCTTACATCCAGGCCAAAAGTGGTGATAGGCTCTCGAGGAACAACTCTAAAGAGACCAACAATATTATTAAATAACCATTTAACTGGAGTTAATATATTCAAAAATCCTACTGTGTAGACTAGAGGGATTAATTTAGAATAATAAAGTAAGGCCGATTTTGGTGTCTCCACTGGCAGAGTTTTAAAAAAATCTAACATCTGCTTAGTATGAACTCTCCAAAGTTCTCCTCGGGCCACACAAACAATTAACTCTGTGGCAGTAGCGGCCGCTGGTTGAGAAAAACAAGCATAAACGATTCGTTTTTTTATAACTTCGTTCTTAATTCGATAAAATTCCCAAGTCTGCAAATTTGAAGAATTGGGTGCAAGGAGAGCTAAGTCTAAACATTCTTCAACAATATGATCAGGAATTTTCTCTGTTGTAAATTTTCTAACAGATCTTCTCGCATTTACTAATTGCTTAAAGCCTTCGGGATTAAAAAAATCTGCTCCCTCTTTTTGAAATTGATCATTGCCACTGAATTCACCATTCATTTGGGTAAAAACATTTTTTTTATCGTTCATAACTTATTTATAACTCCAAGAAGCAGATCCATCGGGATTGTCTTTAACGACAACACCTAATTCATTGAGACGATTTCGAATTTCGTCTGAGCGTGCCCAATTTTTCGTCGTTCGTGCAATACTTCGCTCGGCAATTAAGGCTGAAATTTCTGCTTCGTTATCGCCTACAACACCAGTCAAATTTTTTCTGGCAAGATTAATTTCATTTAAAATACTTTTTGGATCATCGTGAATAAGTCCAGTGGCTTCTTTGATGAAAGCAGCAGTATTTTTTACTGCCTGAATATATTCGGCCGAGACTCCCGATTTTTCCAATCGGTTAAAATCTTTAATCACTCCAAAAAATAAACCAAGACCAGCAGGTACATTAAAATCATTAGCGAGCTCTTCTTTCATCGCTTTTAAAGTCAGTCCAACTTTTTGAACTTCTGCTCCATCGTTAACGCTTGTAGCTTTAGCATTTTCAAGAGCCATAGTGAATTCATGAATCCTCTCGACTTCACCAATGGCCTTTGAGATTGCTTCTTCAGTCCAATCAAGTTTTGATCGGTAATGGACTGACAACAGAATTTGTCTTAAGACATGCCCCGAATAAGTTTTTACAAAATCGCGTATGGTAACAACATTTCCAAGCGACTTGCTCATTTTTTCCGAGCCAAAATTTAAGAATTCATTATGGGCCCAAGTATGGCAAAACGGACAACCATTGGCGGCAACAGACTGAGCGATTTCATTTTCGTGATGAGGAAATTGCAAATCCACTCCACCGTGATGAAGATCGATAGTTGCTCCCAAATGTTTTTTGGCCATAGCAGAACATTCAATATGCCAGCCAGGTCGCCCTTTTCCCCATGGAGAATCCCAACTCCATCCTTCATCTGATTTAGCAGGCTTCCATAAAACAAAATCTGAAGGATGTTTTTTATGGCCGTCAACTTCAACTCGTATACCATGTTGAAGGGATTCCAGTTGAACTTTAGAGAGTTTTCCGTAATCTTTGAACATAGGGACATTATAAAGAACTTCTCCATCAACTACGTAACCATAACCATTTTTTATAAGATCCTCGATCATCTTAATAATTTCTGGCATTGTCTCACTCACGGTAGGAGTTACTGTGGCCGGAAGCATTCCTAAAGAATTCATATCAGTTTCACATTCTCTGATAAATTCATCAGCATGAACTTTTGGATGAATACCTCGAACACGGGCCGCTTCTAAAATTTTATCGTCAACATCAGTATAATTTCTAACAAATTTAACATTATGACCAAGGGCCTTAAGAATCCGGTGAAACAAATCAGCAACCACTAAGGCCCTGGCATTTCCGACATGTAAAAAATTATATGTAGTAGGTCCGCAACTATAAAATTTAATTAAATTAGGATCAATTGGTTTAAAAGTTTCTTTTTGACGAGTGAGATTATTAAAAAGTTTAATTTCCATACACAATTCCCAATAGGACTTTGTTAGACGTATTCATCGCTGTCTAGTCTAACATAAGTACTTATTGGAAATAAGAATTAATTTTTTCGCTGATAGAATTTTTATCAATTTGATTAGAAAGAGAGAATTCCTGGGCCAGTAATTCACGGCACTGATCAAGCATTTTCTTTTCACCAAAACTTAAGGCTTTTTTATCTCTTAATAAGAATAACTGGCGAAGGACTTCAGCGATCTCTACGACAGAGCCCGTTTTAATTTTTGCCGAGTACTCTCTATAGCGTCTATTCCAAGTAGAATTATCTACTTTTACATCGTGATCAGTTAAGAGTTTGTAAACTTGCTCTACTTCTTCATTCCCAACAAGACCTCTAATGCCAACTTCGCTATCAGTAGGAACCATGACGGTCATGCCATTAGCTAAAATCTTGATGATATAGAATCTTTTTGTCTGAGAGCCCATTTCTCGCTCTTCAATGTCACAGATCTGGCCAACACCGTGTCCGGGGCAGACTGCATAAGCGCCAATTGAAAACATTTAGACCTCCGATTTGTATTCTAACAACCTCACTATAACGCAGTGACTCGACAGCTTCAATCTCCCCTGTAATAGTTACATAGACTACTTAAATTTTGAGAATATTAAGGTAAAAGCTCGCCCAAAATAAAGAAAGACTAGTCTTTTGTCAGAAGCATTTCAATGCACACAATGTGCCCAAGAATCTGGTAGATCGTTTTTTCTATTAAATAATAATTGGGATGGTTTAATTCCCCATTATCTATCCTTTTATAAGGTAGGACTCTGCTTAGATTTCACGCAAAAGTGCCCCAATTAATTCCCAAACTGGGTCAAGAGTTCCCTGTGCATTGATAACTTTGATTTTCATTTCATAAAAAAAAAGGCTCCCGAAGGAGCCTGGTATTTTAATATCTGTTTTGAACTTCGTTTTTATCAAAGAAGTAATTGATCTCGCGGTCAGCTGCCGCTTGAGAATCAGATCCGTGAACAGCGTTAGCTTCAATCGATTTTGCGTAAAGTTTTCTAAGAGATCCTTCTTCAGCGTTAGCTGGATTAGTTGCACCCATGATTTTACGGTTTTTCTCTACAGCGTTTTCACCCTCAAGAACCATAAGAACGACTGGACCTTCAGTCATGAAACCAACAAGTGAACCAAAGAATGGTCTTTCTTTGTGTTCGATATAGAAACCTTCTGCTTTTTCTTTTGATAAGTGAGTAAGTTTTAAAGCAGCAATTCTAAGATTTTCTTTTTCGAAACGAGCTATGATGTTTCCGATGTTGTTGTCTGCTACTGCATTTGGCTTAATGATTGAAAATGTTCTTTCCATTTGTATTTCTCCTTTTAAGAAAATTATTTATTTCTGATCGTTATATTTTTTGCTTTCATTGCTTCTTCGAGTTTACTCGCAAGATCAGCAGGTGAATTCGCAACCGTTATACCACATTCTTCTAAAACTTTAAACTTAGCTGAAGCTGTATCGTCTTCTCCAGAGATAAGCGCACCGGCATGCCCCATTCTCTTTCCTTTTGGTGCAGCCGCTCCAGCGATAAATCCAACAACTGGCTTCTTCATATTTTTTTGAATCCATCTTGCAGCTTCAGTTTCAGCTGAGCCTCCAATTTCACCAATCATGATTACTCCATCAGTGTCTGGATCTTTATTGAACATGTCTAAAACATCGATAAAATTTGTTCCATTGACTGGATCTCCACCGATTCCAACACAAGTTGACTGGCCTATACCTCGAGCTGTTAGCTGCCCAACCGCTTCATAAGTGAGAGTTCCAGAGCGAGAGATAATTCCGATTCTTCCTGGAAGATGGATATGAGCTGGCATAATTCCAATTTTACATTGTCCTGGAGTGATAACACCCGGGCAATTTGGACCAATAAGTCTTACATTAGGGTTTCTCGATAATGCATCTTTAACTTTAACCATATCTAAAATAGGAATCCCTTCCGTGATTGTGATAATAATAGGAAGTTTTGCTTCAATACATTCTAAGATAGCATCAGCTGCAAAGGGAGGTGGAACAAAAACCATCGCTGCATTTGCCTGAGTTGTTTTAACGGCTTCATTTACAGTGTTAAATACGGGCCATCCTTCGTGAACTGTTCCACCCTTTCCAGGAGTTACTCCACCAACAACATTAGTTCCATATTCTTGAGATTGCTTAGTATGAAATGTACCTTGTTTACCAGTAATTCCAATAGTGATTAAACGTGTATTTTTATCAATCATAATTGCCATGATTAAACTCCTTTAGCTGCGGCGACTACTTTTTTTGCAGCATCACCTAAATCTCCGGCCGCTGTAATAGCAAGACCAGACTCATTTAAAATCTTCTTCCCAAGTTCAACATTTGTTCCTTCAAGACGAACGACTAGCGGAACTTTTAGCGAAACAGCTTTTGCTGCAGCAATTACACCTTCAGCAATAATGTCACATTTCATAATCCCACCAAAAATGTTAACTAGGATTGCTTTTACATTTGGATCAGAAAGAATAATTCTGAAAGCTTGTTCAACGGCTTCTTTCGTTGCTCCACCACCCACATCTAAAAAGTTGGCAGCGTTGCCACCGTGGAGTTTGACGATATCGAGAGTTGCCATGGCAAGACCTGCTCCGTTTACTAGACAACCGATGTTTCCATCGAGTTCAATGTATGACAAACCATATTTTGAAGCCTCAACTTCTTTTGCCGACTCTTCAGTAAGATCTCTGTAAGCTGCAATTTCTGGATGCCTAAACAAGGCATTTTCATCAAAGTTTAATTTCGCATCCAGAGCAATCATTTGATTGTCGGCAGTTAAAACGAGAGGATTTATTTCTGCAATGGAGCAATCTGAATCTACATACAATTTATATAAACCCTTATAGAAAGCGTCAGCATCTTTTGCTTGAATAGCATCCAGTCCAAGTGCATTTGATAATATTCTTCCAATATAAGGCTGGTACCCAGCACCTGGTTCAACAGGAACTTTAATTATAGCTTCAGGATTTTTGTGAGCCACTTCTTCAATTTCAACTCCACCTTCTTTAGAGGCCATAAAAGTTACTTTTGAAGTGTTGCGATCAAGGACGATCCCAAGATAAAATTCTTTGGCGATATTGCATCCCTCTTCGATTAAAAGTGTATTTACTTTTTTTCCTTCGGGACCAGTTTGATGAGTCACGAGTGTCGAGTGAAGAATATCAGTTGCATATTTTTTTACTTCCTCAAGTGACTTAGCAACTTTTACTCCTCCAGCTTTTCCTCTTCCCCCTGCGTGAATTTGTGCTTTAACAACCCAAATTTTTCCACCGAGTTTAGTTGCCGCCGAGACCGCTTCTTCCACTGTTTTTGCGACTTCACCCTTTAAAACTTTAATACCAAATTTGCGCATCAAATCTTTTGCTTGATACTCATGGACGTTCATAAATTCTCCTCATTCAGAGTTGTGTGATGTGTAATAGTTTTCTATTTAAGATTGGCTTATAATAAAGTCCTTCCCTAAGTCCTTAAAGGAACATCGCCCAAAATAGTTGAAAATAATTAAGATAAAGCATACAGGAATATGCGACCATCTAACTGGAGTTTGGCAATTGATAATTTAATTATCATAATCAATAAAATGAACTTAAAAAATGAGAATCGCTTATGAAAAAATATTACTCCCTTGAACCGGCCCGCTTTAAACTCGACGGGGGCGCTATGTTTGGCATTATTCCAAAACCACTTTGGAATAAAGTTCACCCGGCCGATGAACTCAATCGAATCGAATTGGCTTTGCGCTTGGTGCTTATAAAAGATGGCGATAAAAATATTTTAATAGATACTGGAATTGGTGATTACCACGGTGAGAAATTTGATTCGCGCTTTGGCATAGTTGGATTAGCTTCTCCTCTTGAAATGGCCCTGTTAGCTGTGGGACTTACCCCTTCAGACATTACTGATTTAATCATTTCTCATTTACACTTTGATCACGTGGGTGGCATAGGCAAAATGGTCAATGGAGCTATGGAGCCCGTTTTAAAAAATGCCACAGTTCATCTTCACCAAAAACATTTTGAATACTCAACTTCTCCTACAGAGCGCGATAGTGGATCTTTTCAAATCGAGTATTTCACCCCGGTTTTAAAGTGGTACCAAGAGCACAATCAAGTG
>CANFNL010000101.1 GCA_947448205.1 Bacteriovoracaceae bacterium | reverse complement strand
GGCGGAATGGGCGGATACCCAGGTGGCGGAATGGGCGGATACCCAGGTGGCGGAATGGGCGGATACCCTGGCGCTGGAGTTGGCGGTGGAATTTATGGACCTGGTATGGGGCCTGGAGGAATGGGAATTGGTGTAGGTGGACCGGGATATCCTAGTAACGGTGGTTATTGGGGAGGAACAGGAGGCTATGCTGGTGGAAGTGGATACGGTGTCGGTGGAATGGGCAATGATTATTACAATCAACAGCAACAACAAATGCAAATGCAAATGTCGATGCAGGGACAAGCAATGGCTGGAGCTTCTCGAATTCAAGGGAACATGGGTGTAAACCAGATGGCCAATCAAGCTCTTTATCAAAATTACACAAACGCTGGCCGTGATCTTTACGGAATGGGCGGAGCTGGAATGTACGGTGGAGCACCGTATGCAATGGGGAATATGGGCGGCGGATTTAGTGCTAATATTGGTGTTGGGTTTATGCCTTAAAAATAAAAAAAATAGTTTTAACTCAAATAAAAAGGGAGCCTAATGAGCTCCCTTTTTTGTGAAAAATTAAGAATAAAATCTAAATTATTTTTTATGCATTAAAGTGCGGTAGTCATCTTGGAAGATGACTTCGATTTTATTGCTATCGATAAGTTTCTCAACTACACCTTGACCAAAAGTAGGGTGATCAATGAGATCTCCAGTAATAAATGAGCCTTTAATAGAATAGTCTTTAGCGCTACTAGTAGATTTATTAACCGCCTTATTCCAAAGTTCAGAAATAGTTTCTGTTGTTTTACCAGAGCGGGCCTTTGCTGTTTTGATAACTTTATCGACAGAGGTCTTGGCTTTTTTTGCACTTGGATCTTTGAAAGTATGAGTGGCTTTACAAGTCTTACACTGAACTTTATCCGCAGTCTTTGCGTCTTTCATCGTAACGATGATGTGTGCTAGGATTAATTTACATTTGTTGCATTGAGAGAGGACTTCTTTTCCGACACTTAATTCGGCCATAATGAACCTTTGGATTAGGGGATTCTCATAACGAGAGTCTCAATTAGAGATCTAGGTAGAGTATAAAAAGTGAGTGATTCTGTAAAGGACAATCAAAAGCAGCCCAGCGATAAGCGCTCACCCATTACCTTAAAAATGGAGGAGAAAGCTCGCCTACTCCCAACCCTGCCTGGTTGTTACTTGATGAAAAACAAGAACGATCAGATCATCTACGTGGGAAAAGCTAAGAACTTGCGATCTCGAGTCTTGTCTTATTTTAATAATTCTCCTAAAAATGCCAAAACAGAAATTCTTGTGACTCACATCATCGATTTTGATTTTCTCATAACAGAAAATGATGCGGAGAGCTTTGTCCTCGAAAATAATCTAATCAAAAAGCATACACCTAAATACAATATCCGCCTAAAAGACGATAAGTCTTATCCCTATGTGGTGATCAACACGAATGAGCAGTTTCCACGATTGGAATTTATTCGAAGAGTTAAGCGGGGAAAAGGCATTGAGGTTTTTGGCCCATTTGTGACAGGTAGTAATGTTTGGGAAGTTATAAGTACTTTGACTAAATGCTTCTCGCTGCGAGACTGCAAGCTTACTGATTTTAAAGCTCGTAAGGAGCCTTGCCTGCTTTATCAGATGAAGCAATGCACAGCACCTTGTGTAGGAAAAATTTCAGTGAGTGATTATGAAAAAGATTTATTCCTTGCCCGGGATATGTTTTCGGGTACTGGTGCAAAAACAATCAAGGAATTAGAAAAGCGTATGCATGCATTTGCTGAAAATGAAGAGTTTGAAAAAGCAGCTCAGCTTAGGGATAACTTAGTGGTACTAATTGATTTCGCCAATAAATTTAAGCAATCCAATGCAGAAATTGAAAACGAGCATAATATCGATATTGTGGCTTACTACCAAGGGGAAATTGAAATTGATATTTCCCTTTATATGATGAGAAATGGAATTTTATTAGGGCATAAAAATTTTAGTTTTTCTAATATCGAAATTGTTGAAGACATTGAGGATACCGTTAATAATTTTCTCTTCCAGTATTATTCAACCACCTATGACTCACTTCCAGAATTAGTAATTACTCATTTTTCACAAGAGGCTAATGCACTCCTAGAGTCTGGAATGCAAACTTTACAAAAAGAAATTCAAGTCAGATCACCACAGAAAAAATTCGACTCTCTAATAAGCCTTACCCGCGAGCACGCCTTTGAGCAACAACGAGTGCGTATGCTCCATGAAGATAGTGTGTATGTAGGTCTTAATAAATTAAAAGATCTATTGGGTCTTCGTGAGCGTCCTGTAGTGCTAGAATGTTATGATGTCGCTATTTTTCAAGGAACAAGTCCAACAGCTTCACAAATTGTTTTTCATGATGGGAAACCAGATAAGAAAAAATACCGCTATTATCATTTGGAAGAACGTCCCGAAGGCAATAACGATTTTGCCATGATGAAAGAGCTGATAACCAGACGTTCTGATAATGGAAATTTGCCGGATGTTTTTATTGTCGATGGTGGCTTGGGGCAAGTAAATATTTTTAAAGAAGCCTTAAAAGAGTTTGGAATTGCAATTCCAGTTGTTGGAATTGCAAAATCTAAAGTTGTGCGCACCAAAAATGGCTTTAAGAATGAAGATATTAAGAAAAGTGAAGAGCGTTTGGTAATTCCCGGAAGAAGTAATCCTTATATGTTAAATTCCAATCGCTCACTTTTTAAAATTATTGTACAAATGCGTGATGAAGCTCACCGGTTTTCACGTAAGCTTCACCATAAAGAAGAATCAAAAAGAGTTTTCAATAAAAAAGGACCGAGAAAGAAAAAGCCAGTCATCTAAAATTAGTTTATTACGTGAATGATTTTTCTCATGCCCTGGCCACAATCCGGGCAGCGAGCTGATTCTTGCATTAGAAGATTTTTATAATCTGATAAGTGAGTCAGTACTAGCTTAGCTCCACAGATTTGGCATTCATTAATGATTTTTTTAACATTCTTAATATCGCCGTAGTATTCTTGGAAGTTTTCAAATTTGTAGTCAGTTTCCATAGACATGCAGGTTCTCCTTTTAGCGTTACAAATTTATTTTCGGCATGCTTCTCTTGCGACTTTACACTCGCAATTAAAAATGAGATTTTGTGGATAAATTTGCTTATGGAACATCAATTTAAAAAACTTATTCATAAAACTAAGCTTCAAAAAGAGCAAAAAGATCCTCTTTTTCAAACTTTCGAAGGGGCTCTCTTTGCAGATTCCTCCTGGTTCTTTCATACAGAGGTAGAAATGCCTCAAGTTGAAAGTCGAAGTGAGGTTGTTGCAGAAATAATCAAAATTGTTGAGCCTAAAAATGCAGTTGAATTAAATTCAGCTTCACCTCAAACGGAAGTTTTGTTTGTAGGTGATACTTATAAAAAAAATCCGAATACAGAAGGGGATGATCTCTTAGGAAAAATGATTTCGGCCATGAAACTATCAGGGAGTGAGTTTAAGCGCTTTAGTCTCGAGGTAGATCTCGAAGAGGTTAGCGACCTCGAGGAAAATTTGCAATTTCCAAATTCGGCTACTTTGAATTTACTCAATTGCATTTCTGAGTGCCAACCCAAGGTTGTAGTTTCCCTTGGAGCCACTGTCACAAATATTCTTTTAGGTAAAAGAGAAAAACTCTCAACTATACACGGCCAATTTTTTGAAAAAAAAGCTAATAATTGGAGTTATGTCCTTATGCCTGTTTTTCATCCAGAATTTTTAATCATTAATCCCAACATGAAAAGAACAGCTTGGAGTGATTTACAAAAAGTAATGGAGCGTGTTGGGAAAATTTGATCATTCTTGTTTGACTCCCACAAAGTTAGTTACAATATTCTCTAGGGCCCATGAAGGGCTGAATTAGGAAATCAAAAGTAGGATGCTTAGAGCTCTCTTTATACTATTATTTATTTCTCAATCAAGTCATGCCTTCTCCACACCTATTGTTAGTGTTAGGGTGGGAAAGTCTCTTCGTAATATTATAGTAAGCGGATTAGATCTTAAGCGGCATTTAGTTTTTAATAACGACACTAAAAGTTTTATTGGAAAAAAAACTGTTAAATTTAATTGTGAAACATACACCACTTTGAATAAGCAAAGAAATAAACCAATTTTGCTGGCGACTCTCGAGTCTCCTACTGGACTGCTTTCCTACGGTAATGATAAATACCAAGGAATGTTTAAAATCATTACCAATCCCAAGGGGGATAGTTGCGACATCGTTAATGAAATTCCCATGGAAGCCTATATTAGTTCACTTCTCACTAAAGAGATGAATCCGAAGTGGCCCATTGAAGCTCTCAAGGCACAAGCCGTTGCTGCTCGAACTTACGCTCTTCATAAAATGCGAACCCAGCAGGTAACCAAAGAATTGGGTAGTGAGGCTTATTATGATTTGGAGAGTTCACAAAAGCACCAAGTAGCGGGAAGTTATTTTGATAAGACTGATTCGACTAATGAAGCAAGTAATTCAACGAGAGGAGAAATCCTAACGACAGAATCTGGTCAAATTCAACCAATTTTTTTCAATGCTAAATGTGGAGGGAGAACACTTCGTCCTGATCAAGTTTGGCACAATAAAGAAGAGAGTTATCAATCAGTGAATTGTCCCTTTTGTCATGATATTGGACCAAAAAATTGGAATCACTATTTTTCAATGGAAAGACTAAAAAGCTTTTTTAGTTGGGCAAGTAATGAAGGTTATCTAAAAGAAAAATTGGATCGCGAAATAAATTCAATCGAATTAGCTCCTGATTCAATAGATAAGTTTGTGGTTAATTTTTATATCAATGACCGTCCTTTTATAGTGGAAAAAACAGTGCTTAGAAAATATTTTGGTGGGGTATTATTTCCTTCAAACACTTTTGCTATTCAAAAAAATGGAAATATTATTGGGGTATTAGGTGAAGGCCTAGGTCACGGCGTAGGGCTTTGTCAGATGGGAGCTTTTGCAATGGCCAATAGAGGTTGGTCATATAAAAAAATTCTTTCTCATTACTTTCCTAGTCACGTTCTTAAAAAGCTGTATTAGTATAGGACTATGAAATTTTTCTTGTCTTTTATACTTTGTTTGTTCTTTAGCCGAGCTAACGCTCTTACCATTTTAATTGATCCTGGTCATGGAGGAGAGGACGATGGTGCTAAGAAGGAAACTGTTGGCCGAAATCCACCCGAGGTGATTAAAGAAAAAGATATCGCCCTCTCTATTGCTCAAAAAATTTATGAAAAGCTCTCGAATTTAAATCATACAGTTTTTTTAACCAGAAGTTTTGATCGAACAGTATCTCTTCCCGAACGAGCTGCTATAGCCGAAAAAACAAAGGCGGATCTATTTATTTCAGTTCATATTAATTCAAGTCCCGAAGCAGGAGCAGTTGGTTTTGAAACTTATTATTTAGATAACCATAATGATGTTGCTATAAAAAAAGTAGAGAAAACAGAGAATGTTCAAACTAAAGGCGATGAAGTTGTTGTCCAGCAAATATTAGTCGATTTAGTCATTGATCAAACCGTCAATACATCTAAGCCACTTGCCCAAAATATTCATTCAGAAATAAAAAATAGTGTAGGCAGAAAATACGGCATTCAAAGCAGAGGAATAAAACCTGGGCTTTTTTACGTGCTTGCCCTTTCTAAGCGTCCAGGGGTTTTATTAGAAGTTGGCTTTATCTCCACCCAGAAAGAAAGAGTCCGGATGATGAATCCTAAATTTCAAGAAGACTATGCCAATGCAGTAGTCAGAGGAATACAAAATTTTGTAAAAATTAAAACTAAACCAATGAGAAGTAAGGTTGTTGCTAGAAAATACAAAAAAAGATATTGAGAAAAATGTGTTACCTTGAAATAAATTGAACCTACCATTAAAATTATCAAAAGACTTTTTTTAGCTTGGAAATACCCAATGAATATCATCTGGACCTTACTTGCTTTTTGCGTTGGCTGCTTTATTCCTTTTCAAGGAATTATCACTTCAAATTTATCGCAAAAAATTGAGCATCCATTTGGGGCAGCTTTTATTAACTTTATAGGCGGGGCACTTTTGTTTTCCTTGGCCATAATGATTTCTCCTGTGGCACTTCCGACTTTTAAAAAAATTAGTAGCATTCCCTGGTATTTATTCACTGGTGGAGTTATTGGGAGTCTCTTTATTTTTGGTGCACTTTTTGCGCTTCCTAAAATTGGCTCCAGCACTTTTTTTGCCCAAGTTGTATTGGGACAATTGCTGATGACTCTAATTGTTGATCACTACGGTCTTTTTAATTTACCGATTCACAAGATTGATTCCCTGAGAGTTATTGGGGTAGCCATGTTGATTTTTGGGGCTTTTTTGATTTTAAAGAAATAGTGATCTGATTATCTGACAACTTTACTTGGCACTTTTTCAATTTCAATACAGCTGATAACAGTTATTTTAAAAAAGCTAATTGCTCGATTTTCCAAAAATGTTATTTTTGTAGTAAAATTGATTTTAAGCAAGCAAGTGAGGCTACATGCCACGTTCTTGGAGTTTTCTTTCGCCTTTGATTCTCTTGACTTTTATTACTGCAGCCAATGCTTATACGGGTAAATTTGATCTCATCATGGATACTCAAACTTCAAATGAGGAAAAAATTTTTATCGAAGTACATTCGCCTTCTAATCAAAAAATCTTTGCACTTCGCTATCAACTAATGGCCCTTGATGATGCGGAATTTACAGATCACCTCAAGCCTGCCAAAATAATTTTTAATCAATTGGGTATTGCTAGATTTTCTATCGATCGCCGCTATTTAAATATTGGGAATTATGTTTTAGAAGTTGAAGTGGATTATCGAAAAGTGCAGATGTTTGATTGGATGAAGTTTTTTATCTCTGGCAATACTAAAAAGATATACATGAAATTTAAAATTGACAAAACAATAGGTGATTAAAAAAAACTATTGATTTATTAATTATAAAATTACTGACAAGCTGGTTTAGTGAAAGATGTATAGATCGGGTAGTCAGAAGTATAAGGATTAGTTGGACTTCTTTGTGAAACAATTACGGTATTAATCGCCGCTGCAATTAATCCATACCCACAAGATGTTGCTGTGTTAATAGTAATTCCGTTTGGAGCTTGAAAGTAAACAAGCGCTCTATCATTAGAAACGAGGGCCGGATAATTAACATAAGCATTGGGCACATCACAATATGACAAAGTAACATTGTACCCAACAACTTGACCACCATTAGTGACTTTGGTTAAAAACATCAAGTCTCTCCAGGCACTCACGCCAACATAGAGATTGCTAATTGTTCCATTAGACATAAATCCTGACTGCCAATTTCCATAAATGGTCGTTCCACTCATCGAGTTACTATTTACATAAAAGCTGACATCATTCATTAATCTGGTTCTTCCAGGAAGACAACTCACCGTTGATTTAATACTTTGGACTTGTGAAATAATTTGTGGATTCGAAGATAGAGCTGGATTTCCTTGATAAAAAGGAGAAGTTCCGAAAGGCCCAGTGTTAACAGTGTTCTCTTTTTTACCACAAGATCCTATAAGAATAAGACTTGTTAAACTAAAGGCTAAAAGAGAGTATTTCACTACCAATTTCATCTCATCACTCCACGAGAGGATTTACGTCTAAGAGTCTAATCGGTTAATTTATTAATTTACTTTAATACTTTTATAATCTGTCTTTTCTAGTCAGTTAAGATGTAGAATTTTTAAATATTTAGACGCAGACCAAGAGATCTATTATACTGTTACCATTATGATAAAAAAAATTAAATCTTATGTTTTAGACCACTTTAATGATGAAGTTTGGATGTTTAAATTCACTACAGGCTTAAAATTTATACTTATAACAACCGGATTCACTTTTTCAGTCATTTTATTTACGTATCTGATATTGAAAATAGATCTCATTTATTTTGTAGCTAATGGCTATCCTGGGGCAAGTGAATTTCAAGAAGCATTTTATGCATACATTACTTCATCTCTCGATGATATGATTGTCTATTTTGTGTTAGCAATCTTCTTTATTTTTGCACTCGGTTTTTATCTTTCCACTATCATGCTACGTCCATTTAAAGTGATTAGTGATTTTTGCGAAAGCCGAATGGAAAACAAAGAAAAATATTATTCACCTGACTACCTTTCGGATTTGAAATTATTAACTTCTTTCTCAGTTTTCTTTTTTTCTAGAATTGACGAAGCAAAATTGAAAGGCCGATTAGAAAAAATTGAAATTCCGGTTGAATACACACGAATTCATAAACCCATCTTCGAAAAAAATTTTTTTTTCAATTACTTCTTCATCATCATCATCTTTGCACTTTTGACATCCTTAGGAATTTTTGTATTAAATAACACAATTCGCGAGCAGGTTTTTCAAATTTCTGGCAATTTTACCTCTCATTATGCTTTAGGAACTAAAACATTTCGCTTTTTTATTGAGGAGCAATTTCAAGTCGCTGATATTGCGGTTAAATTTTTTATTTGGCTTCATGTTTTGATGTATTGTCTTTTAGGAGCTCACTTGTATGGAAAGGTGTCTGGACCTTCATTTGCTGTCTTTGCTACAATGAGATCTTTTTTAAAAGGGAATTATCATAACCGGATTCACTTGATTGGGCATTATTACCTTCGCGATGATTGTCGAAAAATTAATAAATATCTTGACCATATACAAAAAACGCTACCCTTAGATTGATTAAAAAGGTCAAATATAAATGCTTTGAAAAAATATTAAAATTTGAGAATATGATAATACAAAAAAATATTTAATACGCTACCAAACAAAAGGATGAATATGAAATTTACCAGATTACTTGTCGTATTTCTAAGTGCTGTTTTCCTAATGAGCTGCACTTCAGACGAAAAAATGAAAGAGCAGATCACAAAAATCTTAAAAGATGATCCAAAGGTTTTAACAGAAGCTATAGAAAAACATCCAGCTGAGTTTATTGAAGCGCTTCAAAAAGCTGCAAAAAATGCTCAAGAAGAAATGGGTAAAAATCGCGAAGCTGAAGAAAAGAAAAAATTAGAAGAATCCTTTGATAAGCCTCTTGTGGCAGAAATTAGAAGCGATGAATCTATTCGAGGACCTAAGGATGCTCCAATCACTCTCGTTGAATACTCTGATTTTGAGTGTCCATTTTGTTCTCGTGGCTTTGATACAGTAGTATCATTATTAAAAAAATACGAAGGAAAAATTCGTTTTATCTACAAGCACCTCCCACTAAGCTTTCATGAGCAAGCAATGATTTCTGCAAAATACTACGAAGCTATTAGAATGCAAGATGAAAAAAAGGCATTTGCTTTTCATGATGCTGTTTTTAAAGATCAAAGAAAGTTAAAAAATGGAGAATCTTTTTTGCAAGCAACTGCTAAGCAAGTTGGTGCCGACATGAATAAAATCAAAAAAGATCTTAATTCTGAAGCTGTTACAAAAAGAATTGAAGCCGATATGAAAGAAGCTGGATCTTTTGGAATGCAAGGAACTCCAGGTTTCTTATTAAATGGAATTCCCGTAAGAGGTGCTTACCCTGCAGATTATTTCTATAATCTGGTTGGTGAATTACAAAAACGTGGTAAACTTAAAATCTAAGAATTGTATAACTTTATTTTTTATAGCTAATTTGTAATTTGTAAAATTGTCATTATAATGAATTCAAAGAGGCTACAGTTTTGTAGCCTCTTTTTTTAGGATGATATAATTATGCAAGGATCACTCTACAGCAATCTTGGATTAAAACTTAATAAAGCCAATCGAGCCTACAGAGACAATCGGGAAGAATTTTTGACTCTAAGAGAATTTATCGAACATAAATGGGTGATTAGTACTAATGAAGAATTAAAAAAAACTTTTGGACACGAATTGAAAATAGTTCTTAAAAAAGAAAATATTTTCGATCTTATTACGAGCTTTTTTGAACTAGAACAAGATCTTCATCAAGTTGTAAGTACCGTTGATTTTGAAACAGATCTCAGTTTTGATGAGTTTTATAAAAATTTTTCTCCAATTTTAATGCGCTCCCTGCTGGAAAATTCAAGTCATCCCGAAAATGCATCCAATCTTTTAAAGTCCATTAAAGAATCACTTCGTATTGCTCTAGAAGAAGAAATGTTCCAATTAGAGGAATCAAAATTTTAATATTTCCCTCAAGGCTACTTATATGAATCGCAAAGAAT
>CANFNL010000100.1 GCA_947448205.1 Bacteriovoracaceae bacterium | reverse complement strand
TGGTAATTATAGAAAAAACCATGTGCCTAAAAAGAAAATTTCAATTGAAAATGATAAAGTATTAAGTTAAAAACTTATCAGGATTTTGCGTTCGCAAATGGTAGGGATTGGCCATCATTCAGGTGGTAGGGTTTGAGTATCATTTTCCACTAAAGGTCATGCTAACTTAAAATGCTTGATCGAAAGTGCTTAAGATTCAGTAACCAATAAATAAGTCTATAATCATGAGAATATTTATAAAAACAATTTTTCTCTAATTTTCCAAAAATACTTCTCTTGTCTGGCAATTATAAGTTTTGGTTTTCTAAAGCTTGAGAAGTTTACAAGACAATCATCTATTTTTTTTATTGGGATATTTTTTTCTGGGAGGCGCTTGTGCATGCGAATAAAATTGAGGGAAAAAGCTTTAAGTGCTTCTTCGGTATCAAGATAATAGAATTCTTTTAGTGATTCTCCATCCGAATCGAAGTAGTTTATTTCAAGTCGCTCATTTCCTTTTTTGTCATAACTTTTTATGAAAATCATCTCTTCAACTTTCATGATATGTGCATCCTTTAAGGCCATTGCTTCTTTGAGCTTTTTATCATTATCGACTAGAATATTCTGACAAAAGGTACATTTTCTAGCAGCTATGTCTTGTTCAGATCCACAACTTTCGCAAAGTTTATATCTGAAGCGATAAGAACATTCAATTAATTCGTTTGCTTTATTGTTCTCAATTACTCCTGAGCATTTTCTTCCAAAATGTTCGATAATTTCGCCTTCCTCATTTTTGAGTCCCCAAAATTCATTAATCAATCCGCAGGCGGGACAAGTAATGTCGACTACAACAGCTTCTTTTGATGGCTTATTGTCTTCTATAGTAGGAGAATATAAATCGTGTCCCTGTCCTGTATAATCTAAAATGAGACAATCTGTTTTATTTGGACTCAATCGCAAGCCTCTTCCAATGATTTGTTGGTATAAACTCACTGACTCTGTTGGCCTTAAAATTGCGATGAGATCAACATGAGGTGCATCAAATCCTGTAGTCAAAACTGAAACATTAACTAGGTAGCGGATTTCTTTATTTTTGAAGGCTTTTATTATTTCATCCCGCTCTTGTGAGTGAGTATCTCCTACAACCATGGCCGAAATAAAGGGGGGAAGACAACGAAGTATTTCTTCTGCGTGGGCAACAGAGCTGGTAAATATCATAATGCCTTGCCGATCTTTTGACATATCAATAATATTTTGAATAATGACTGGCGTGATTCTTTTTTGATCTTTTAAAAGTGCCTCAACATCACTCATTATGAATTTCGATCCATTAAGCTTGAGGCTGCTAAAATCATAACAGGCTACAGGCGAGTCAATTTTTATTGGTTGGGTGAGATATTTATTTTTAATCATAAATGAAAGAGGAAGCTCGAAGATGCATTCATCGAAAAATCGATCTTCTTTTGTTCGCGATAATTTCTTTTGAGCATGATAGCGGTAAATCCAACCTTGATCCAATCGGTAGGGCGTTGCTGTTAGTCCCAAAAAGCAGATATTTGGATTATTTTCACGCAGTTTTGTGATGACTTGAAAATATTGGGTGTCAGTTTCTGTCGATATACGATGGCATTCGTCTATTATAAGTAATGTGAAATTTAAGAAAAAATCACTTGAGGCTTTGGCAATTGATTGAATACTTCCAAAAATCACCTTCTGGGAAATCTCTTTTCTATTTAAACCAGCAGAATAGATGCCTGCTGTAAGATTCAAACTTTGGTATTTAGCATGATTTTGTTCGACTAATTCTTTCACGTGGGCCAAGACCAAAACTCTGCCACGGGCCAATCGCGCTAGTTCTGCAATAACTAAACTCTTACCTGCTCCAGTTGGTAAAACTATTACGGCTGGCAAATTATTTGCCTTAAAATGGCTAATGGCCGCATCGACGCAGTCTTGTTGGTAAGGGCGAAGTTGATACATCATTTAAGTAAATTACAGGTTTGGCTTATTTGTCTACTAGCTTTTTAAATTCTTTTAGAAGTTTAAGATTTTGCATCTAATTGATAGAGAAGTATAGTTTATTGTCTTCATCGCGAGTGAGCACATTTAATACTTACTTGTCAGAATTAATATTACTAATCAAGCCTCCATTCCTCTAATCCCAGACTATACTAATCATGGAATAGAATTTCCCAAAATCTGAATCAAAAGGAATGATGATATTTGGAATTGCTCCATCAATTTCAATGTCGATGTTTGACCTAATTTGAGTATGGGGAATAAGTTTTTCCATAATATATCCTTTTTCTTGCCAAATTTTTTTCGATTCATTCATAATAATATTACTAAGCTCTCCAGCAAATTCTTTATTTTCATCATTAATCTCAACAAAGTATTTTCCCAAACAGCTAGTGACAATTTTTAAATATGTTTTTTTGGGATAAGCTAAAACAAATGTTCCTTTAAAATGAGAAGAAGTTAGAGTAAGGGAGCTAGAAATATCAGTTTTTAATAGTTGCTCTTCTGAAAATAATTCTACTTTTCCAAATTCGATATTTGATATTTTTCCTTTCTCACGAAAGATTTTCTGTACAGCAAAAAGGTAGGGGTTAAGAAATTCAACATCGACTGATTTTTTTTTACTTATACTTGATTCCATCAAAATTTTTTTGACCATTTCTTTGAGTGACTTGCTCTCTATTGGCTTGGTGATGAAAGTGATATTTTTAAAGAAATTTCCTTCCTTTAATTCTGTTACCACTTTTTCTGGAAAAACAGTTACGAAAATAATGGGAGTTTGATTGTTAAAGATATTATCACGAAGCGCCTTTATTAGTTGTTCGCTGTTAATTTTTGGTAACTTAAAGTCAGATACAATTAAATCAAACTTCTGAGCTCGAGACATACCACAAGCATCATTGCCATCTCTAGCTGATTGAACTTGAATATTTTTATTAATTTTAAATAAATCGCTATAGATTGGGATGCTTTCAACTTCATCTACTACTAAAAGTATATTTTTCGGAGTCATATTTCTCTCTTGATTATTTTCCCTGTACTTAAACGGCAAATCCAAAATTTTAATAAGATAAAAATGCCTTTAGTTCATTTTTTAAGTTAAGATAATTAAATAAAATTTTAAGCATTACCCGATGGAAGTTTTTTGTTTTTTGTGATTTTGGAGATAACTATAGATGATTATTAAAAAATTACATCCCCGAAATAAACATCAAGATCGTTATAATTTTGAAGCACTTTGTAAATGCGAACCTGAATTAAAAAAGTTTATAATTAAAAACAAATATAATCAAGAATTAACAATTGATTTCTCCTCTGCAAATGCTGTTAAAATTTTAAATAAATCCTTATTAAAATATTTTTATAATTTAGACTTTTGGGATATTCCACCAAATTATTTATGTCCTCCAATTCCTGGAAGGGCTGACTATATTCATTTTGTTGCTGATTGCTTAAATGAGCCAAAGACCAATGATAAAATTAGGGTTCTCGATGTTGGTGTTGGAGCCAATTGTGTTTATCCACTAATAGGTTTTAGTGAATATCGATGGCAATTTATTGGCTCTGACATTGATCCCCTTGCCCTAAAGTCGGCACAGCAAAATATAAGCAAAAATCAATTAGATGCTTTCATCAATTTGCGGCATCAAGCAGATCCCAAAAATATCTTTAAAGGTATTATTCACTTAGATGACTTTTTTGATTTTGTTATATGCAATCCTCCTTTTTACCAATCGGCCTTAGCTGCTCAGTCTAGTACAATAAAAAAAAATAAAAACTTGGGCTTAAAAAAGAATACTATCAATTTTGGCGGCATTGCCAATGAGCTCTGGTGTGTTGGGGGCGAGGCTGCATTTATTAAAAGAATGATTGAGGAATCGCTTGATTACAAGAATCAAGTTAAGTGGTTTTCCTCTTTAGTTTCTTCAAAAGAAAATCTTTCAGCTATTTATGGAGAATTAAAACGTGCAGGGGCATACAAAATAGAAACTTATGAAATGTGCCAAGGCCATAAAATAAGCCGTTTTGTTGCTTGGAGATTTTCGGGATTAAAATAAATAAAATTCTTGAGCAATTTGCAAGGGATCGCAATTGGGATAAATTTCATTCTACTAAAAATCTAGCCTTGGCGTTATCTGTTGAATGTTCTAAATTACTTGAGTGCTTTCAGTGCTTGAATGAAGCTGAATCAAATAATTTTAGTCAAGATCCAGGCAATAGAGAAAAATTAGAAGATGAGGTTGCCGATATTTTTATCTATCTTCAACGTATTGTTATAAAAAATTCAATTGATCTTGAAGCAGCAGTAATTAATAAAATGAAAAAAAATTCGATCAGCTTTTATTCTTATGATTCCCGACTTTAGACATCGTGAATTGTAAGTTTTCATTAATATTGATTATATGTTTATGCTTATTTCTTTTATACCGATTATGTTAATCTAAAATCATAATGTTAACTTTATAAAAAGGATTTCTTAATGAATTGGATGAATCGCTTAAGTCTAAAACTTCGTTTATTATCGATAGTTTTGTTTTCTATAGCCATTTGTTCATTAATTGCCATTGCAGGTTTTCTCTATTTTAACAAACAAGAATTTTATCGTGGCATAATTGAAAAGTCTCGCGCCATTCATTTACGCCTTGATGCGGCCGCTCATTATGTGGCGACTCAAGATGGATTAGACCCTGTTATTGATCGCATGAAATCTAAATACAAAAATCCTGAAGATATGACTAAAGAAGATAAAGAGATTGTTTTAAAGCAAGTTCCTATTGTTGCTGCCATGAAAATTGGATCAATGGATTCGGATAAAGATAATTATGAGTTCAGAATTTTTTCAGATGAGCCTCGCAATAAAGATAATGCAGCTTCTAGGGAAGAATTAGAAATTTTTTTGAAATTTAAAGCAGATACTTCGCTTAAAGATTTTGTTGTCAATGACGGTAAAGCAATCACAGTTTATAGACCCGTCAGATTGGATAAAAATAAAGGCTGCCTTAAATGTCATGGTGAACCTGGAACAAGCCCATGGTCCAATGGCAAAGATATTTTAGGTTATAAGATGGAGAACTGGGAAGATGGCAGACTTCATGGAGTGTTCGCTATAAAAACTGATTTTAAAAAACTGGCCAACAACACATCAGCACGTAGCTTCATTCCTCCCGAAGGAATTTTGGTAATAGGAATCATTTTTGGTGGAATTATTGCTCTCATTTTAGCTACCTTGTTGATTAGAAAACCGATTGCTGGTTTGAGCATGATCACTCATGAGTTAAATAGTTCTGCAACTCAAGTAAATAAGACATCTGGGCAAATTGCATCTTCCGCTGAAGAGTTATCTCAGGCTACAACACAGCAAGCTGCTTCACTTCAAGAAACTTCTGCTTCCATTGAAGAAATTAGTTCAATGGTTAGTAATAACACACAAAATGCTGAGCAAGCTGCTTCTATTTCAGAGCAGAGTTTAAGCTCGTCCCAGCGAGGTAAGGAAGTAGTTGATCACATGATTAAAGCTATTGGCGATATCAATACGAGTAATTCTGGAATTGCTGCTCAAATAAATGACACTAATAAAGAAATAGAAAATATTGTTAAAATTATCAATGAGATTGGTGAAAAAACAAAAGTAATTAATGATATTGTCTTTCAAACAAAACTGCTTTCATTCAACGCTTCGGTGGAAGCTGCTCGCGCTGGTGAGCAAGGCAAAGGTTTTGCTGTTGTCGCCGAAGAAGTAGGAAATCTTGCTTCTATGAGTGGTTCTGCTGCTCAAGAAATTTCTAAAATGCTCGACAGCAGTACTAAATCAGTTGAAGATATTGTTAAGAGATCTAAAGATAGCATTGGGAAATTAATTCTTGAAGGAAAAGAGAAAGTAGATTCAGGGACTCGAATTGCTCACGAATGCGAAGAAGTCTTTAATGAAATTCTCACAAATATTTCTAATGTCTCTAGAATGGTTAATGAAATTTCTTCAGCATCCAAAGAGCAAACTCAAGGGGTAAGAGAAATTACTAAGGCCATTGCTCAACTTGATCAAGTCACTCATCAAAACACTGCAAATGCCTCTCAAAGTGCTAATGCCGCTGGTAATCTCTCTTCTGAGGCAGAGCAATTGAATTCCTTAGTTCAATCTTTAGTACAAACAATTGATGGTGACAAATCAAGCTAGAGATTTTTCTTTTTAGCAAATCGCTAACTTAAATAAATTAGAAGATAACTAAAATTGGGGCACACCCCCAACTACTATTATAATTATCGCTAATAAAATTAAGGCAAGGTCGATCATTTTGAAATGAATTCTAAAAACTTCTTTTAGTTTCATAAGTTTCTCCTTGATTGATTGAAAGTCCCATATAACCAAAAACTAGCCAGTAAACTCTATCTGCTAATCCACCTAACGAGAAGTTTACATGATAGATGATAAAAACAGGTAAGTGAGATAGTAAAAAGATAGCTATAATTTTTCTATCAGGATCCTCTTGTCTTAAACCATTTACTGAAGCGCCAATCATTAGTATGTAAGCAATAATTGACAGAAGTAATAATGGGTATCCACCAATAAGGGCAGCTGATACAAAAAAATTATGTGGGTCTTTAAAAGAATTATAATTTTCTACTTCAATACCATCTGTTCTATTATTTAAAAACTTATAGAGTAAACCTGAACCAAGGTAAGGGCTTCTATCGAATTGCTCCATCCCCCTTTGAATCTCTTCATAGCGAGATTGAATACCATCTTGAGCTTTTCGCATGCCCAGGTTAATTTTCCCCGATGATACTTTATAGGCAAGATCACTTGCTGGAACCCCAAGAAATAGTAGACAAACGAGAACAGAGGTTAAAGAAGTAAATCTAAATAGGCGCATAGAGTTGTTTGTTGCTGGGAAAAATATAATTGCTGCAAATAAAGCGACAATAATAGTGAAGATGGCCGCTTTAGTTGCTGTAATAAGCACACAGATAGTCAGAATTAAGATAATCAATAGCGATAGAATTTTATTATTTTGAAGTGTCCATTTTTGATTGTTAAAGAGCTTGGGAAGAAAAAAGATAAAGCTAAAAGTTGCTGCTGAAACCATGTGGGGGATGTGCTTATATAGACCTGTAAATCTTCCCCCACGAAACATTTCTGTTGAAAAAAATGGAAGTAGAAAAAAGCTAAGAATAACAATATAAAGACCAGTTTTAGTCATTGCTTTTATGAAATACTTAATCTCAAAAAGACTTGGAATAATAATCCCATAGAAAATAATTAAAGTTAAAGCCATTCCAAGTCCAGCTATTTGAACAATGACTGATTTATTATTATTTACAAAAACTATTTGAAGGATTGTTTGAACACTAAGAGTAAAAATAAGGATAGAGCAAAATAATAAATATATTGGGCTAAGCTTATGTTTATTTTTTCCTCTTTTAATCCAAAAATAAAATAGACCTAAGAAAATAATAGTTTGAACTGCAAAGTTTATATAGGGGTGCAATCCATACTGAAATATGATTGGTGTTATTGAATAAGGGATTAACTTTAAAAACTTTAAGGATATTTTTGAAATAAATGCTAGCATAATTAAAAAAATGCATAAAAGGTTTATTGTTTTTTGTGAAGTTATTCTTGTCTTCATTTTTTATATCTGTCTTTAATTATAACGGCAGTTAAGATAGATGAGAGAATTACTGAAATTATTGAAATAGACCTAAATGAATCATTGCTTATAACAGATGTTTTGTTTTTTACTAGTACGATGTCGTTTGGTGAGAGCGTGTAATCATTTTTTAATCCATTCATTAAACTTTCTTCGAGATCTATTTTTTTTGCAGGTTTATTTTTCCCATCATAGTCTTTTCCAATCACAATATTTTCTAGATCTGCCTCTGTAGTAGTACCTCCTGCTAGTGCGAGTAACGTTGTAAGTTTCATATTTTGTGGAATGTGGTAGAGCCCGGAGTTTTTGATTGCTCCTAAGAGTCTTATAGAAATAAGTTCTTGGTTAGGATAAGTTTCAAAAACAAATTCAGAAGTTGGATTCAAGTTTGCTCTTGGAATATTTTCACTTAAATTTGTTACAGCTAAACTTTGACTTATGAGAGTTATGTAAAGTATTAACGTCTTCGTAGTATTTCTCATTTAAAATTCTCCTCAAAATATAAAAACATAAAACTAAGTAAGTGAGACATTTATGAATTCGACTGAAGAAATTAATTTGCACCAGATTTTTTTGCTTTTTACTAAAAGATGGAAATTCCTTTTATTGTTAGGATTGCTCTTTTCATTATGTGCTCTGGCAAAACACAAGTTTTTTCCGACTTATCCCGGTGTTGGTAAACTTATTATTAAAGATGTACGCAATAGTCAACTACAGTCTTTTATCGGTCATGTCACTTTGGGAAATGCTGATTTAAATAGTGCTGAGTTAAAAGGGGATGATTTAGTCACACAGGCTTTAGCTTATTTAGATAATCATAGTTTTTATCTAAGAATTGCAACAGATCTTCAGAGAAAATTAAGAAAAAATCAATCTGATCAACTTATAACTTTTTTCAATGATTATCCCCAATCAAAAAATAATGATGAAATCCTTCATGAAGTGGCAGATAAAATTTCTCATCTCATCACTCTAAGTTCGGCTAAAGGAGATTTACTTATTATTGAAGCGAAAACAAACAATCGTTTATTGACGGTAATGTTAGTCAATAGCGCCTTAAATGAAGCTCGCAATGTTTTAATTGAAAGAGATAATCGTGAACTTATTGAAGCAGAAAATTTCTTTAATAAAGAAATAAGCGCTATTTTAGGCAGAATTGGACTAATTGAAGTAGATACCTTTGATAAGTTACAAAAAAATCAAATGACTTCGTCTTCTATTCATAAAGAAGATCTTGCTAAATATTTAGGGGAATTGAAGACGAATATGAACGAGGTTCAGATGAATATCGCTAATAATTTGCAAAAAATAGCTCTGATTCAAGAGAGTCATTCAAATATTCTTGATACCAATGATGGAAATCTTAGTAAGTTTAGTTCTGTCGCAAGAATTCGTGATTTAGAATTTCGAAATACAGAGCTGGGTATTTTACTTCGAACTTATAAAAATTCGTTGAATAAATATGAAAAGATTGAAGGCAGTCAATTACCGCTTCAGTATGAATTAGAGAAGATGAATTCCAATCATGAACGGGAGAGCAAATTATATTTTCAATTGATGGAAAATCTCTCGCGAGTTGGTTTGCAGAAAAATTATGTTTTAAACCGAGTAGAAATTTTAGATACCGAGAGATTTTCAAAAGTTCACTCAAGTCCTGGTCTACTCATTATGGTTTTAATGGCGATGGCCCTTTCACAAGTCGTAGGATTATTTTCTATATACCTCTTTGAACTCTTTAAACCTGCCGTGCTTAATTTTAGTTAATTCTTAAATCTTGATTTAATTTTATGATCATTCGTTGTACTATTTATTAAAAAAAATTGGAGTTAAGTGATGATAATAAGTGAAGATAAAATTCAAGCTGCTGATTTAGGTTGGGATGAAACTGTGGTTCTAATCTGTAACACTTGTGGAGAGCAATTTCAAAATACTGCTTATCAACAAAGTCCCGAAAGGATGAAGACTGATTTGAAATCAATTGTCAAACCACTTCTGGGAAAGAAGGTTAGAGTCATCACTACATCTTGTCTAAATATTTGTCCTAAAAATAAAATTGCAATAGTTTCTGCCAGCAAAACTGCGCCAGAAACTTTTAGTGCTT
Source organism: Bacteriovoracaceae bacterium (assembly GCA_947448205.1). Lineage (GTDB taxonomy): Bacteria > Bdellovibrionota > Bacteriovoracia > Bacteriovoracales > Bacteriovoracaceae > Bacteriovorax. The sequence goes on along the minus strand of CANFNL010000100.1, from coordinate 614 downwards.
TTAGTGTCGATCCTTCAATGAGTGGCTTAGAATTGTTTGAAGAAATTCTCTCTTAATTATCGTGGGTGGGGCTAAAAAAGCGGCTTTCTAAGTCTTCGAGCTCAATTTCTAAGAGTAGCTCTTTGAGTCTTTGTGAAGCTTTTTTCTTATTGGTATCAGGATTAAATTTAGCAATGATTAATTCGTTTTTCATTGAATGCTCCCATCCCACCAACTCTGTGACAGTTACTTGATAACCATGACTTTCTAATTGTAGACAACGTAGTACATTGGTTATTTGGCTTCCAAATTCACGAGTGTGTAGGGGGTGGCGCCATAATTCACTTAACGTTTTTTGATGTGGTTTTTTATTTTTTCGAAGATAACTTGCTACTTCCGCCTGACAGCAAGGGACTAAGACAAATGCTTTTGAATTTTTTAAAAGACCAAATTTTATGGCATCGTCAGTTGCTGTATCGCAAGCGTGTAGAGCAGTGACGATATCAATTTCAGCTGGCAATCTTGAATCATTTATTGAAGCCGTTACAGAAAGATTTAAAAACTGCATCCTTGTAAATTGGCAAAGCTTGGCAAGCGCTTGAGACTTTTTAACTAACTCGTCTCGAGTTTCTATC
>CANFNL010000099.1 GCA_947448205.1 Bacteriovoracaceae bacterium | reverse complement strand
TAAGTGGAACTAGTCAGGCAACTCCATTTGTCACAAATATTATTGCTAGCATGAAAGATTTAAATTCAGCATTGAGTGCTCGTGATTTAAAAGCGATAGTGGAAGGGACAGTTGACTATAAGACTTGGCTAAAAGGAAAAGTTAAGACTTGTGGGATTGTCAACAAGGCCCGAGCACTCAAGGCGGCTGAATTTGCTAAATCGTCTTCAATTGATTTAGCCATTTCAAAAGCGCGCTCAACAATATCTGATGTTGCTGAGACTAAATCACTTTCTTTAAAACCTGCTGGTATTAAATTAAATTTTAGACCAATTCGTCCAAGCTTATTGATAAAAAAAATCTAAGTTAAGCATTTTTGCCAACCTACTTAGTAAGACTTAGTCAGAAATATCTAATGGCCTAGAGTCCAGACTGGTAAGATAATAAATAATTACCAAATAATGGTCTAAGGAGTCAGTGGATGACAAAAACTAAATTATTAAGTGCACTTTTATTATTATCAATTAAATCAGTTAGTGCTTCTACTATTGCAGTTGTAGATTCGGGAAATGATTTTTCTCACCAAGACCTAGCGGCTAAAGTTTGGGTTAATCCAATCGAAATTGCTGGCAATGACCGCGATGAAGATAAAAATGGATATCCAGACGATATTAATGGATGGAATTTTGCTGAAGGCAATAACATCCTTATCGATTACTCCTATGCTAATACCAACACGCCTGATGCGAGAAGATTTTTTGATATTCAATTAAAATCATTTTTAGGCACGCTTACTCAAGAAGACCGCGACTGGGCTAAAGAAAAATTTAAAGATGAAGCCTTTATTAAAAATCTTCAAATTTTTGGAAACTGGATGCACGGGACTCACGTTACAGGTATTACTGTAAAAAATAATCCAGAGGCCCGTGCCATAGGAATAAAACTTATTCCTACAGAAGTGAAATTACCTGGAAAAGAAAATAAATTTGTTCAGGCCGCTGATAAAGGCGGAATTAAAGAGACGCTTCTTAAGGCCGCTCTAACGGCTCTTGCTCAACAACAGACTAAGGTTTATCTAGAAATAGGTGGCTATATCAATGGAGCAAAAGCTGACGTTATGAACGGATCTTTTGGGACTTCTTATGCTGCCATCTCAGGAGTAATTTCTCAATTATATAAAACTTTCTTTAAGAAAGATCCAACTGCTGAAGAATTAAAAATTTATGCGGATCATTTTTTTGCAGTTAATTTACAAGAAACTAAAAAATTCTTGGCCGCTTCTCCTAATACACTTTTTGTTTTTGCTGCAGGAAATGAAGGTTCAAATAATGACGAAGTTCCTTCTTCACCAACCAATGTTGAAGCTGAAAATAAAATTTCAGTGGCCGCGACTTTGGGCGATCAAGCTTTGGCTAATTTCTCTTGTTATGGGGCTAAAAATGTTGAAGTCGCTGCTCCTGGAGTTGGGATTCTTTCAACTATACCAATGAATAACTACCTTGCCGTTAGTGGAACAAGCCAAGCTTCTCCTTATGTTGCCAATATTGCCGCGAAGATTAAGGATACAAACGCTAAATTAGGCTTTAGAGAAATCAAGAAAATCATTATGGAGACTGTTGACGTTAAGCCTTGGTTAGTGGGTAAAGTAAAAACTTCGGGCCTAGTCAATCGCGACCGCGCCATTCGAGCGGCTGAGCTATCAAAAAGCCTGGATTTGGCTCAAGCAATAGCTGGAGCCAAGAGAGATATCCTTGCGAAGACGCAAAACGACAAGGCAATAGAGCCTCGTTTACATCAATTACCCAGAGAATTTGTTTCATCCCTACCAAGTCCAATTGTATTTAAATAATTTTCAAAAATTTCAGCAGGTGAAGTTAAATTCATCTGCTTGTTCTAAAAATGTTTTATATAGCTATTTACCGCTATAGTCCCAAGTGATAAAATAGGCCCCTTTAAAGACTGCAATTACACTGGAGAACTTATGGAATATTTATCACCGTCTAAGCTTGTTGAAGCACTTGAGTGGCGTTATGCTACAAAAAAATTCGATGCTTCTAAAAAAATTGATAAGAATACTTGGGCAGCTCTGGAGCACGCTCTAATTCTTTCTCCTTCTTCTTACGGGCTTCAGCCTTGGAAATTTATCGTTGTAGAAAATCAAGAGATGAAAGAAGCGCTCAAGGCTAATTCTTGGAACCAGTCTCAAGTGGCCGATTGCTCGCACCATGTAGTTTTTGTTATCAAAGAAAAAATGGATGAAGCCCACATAACTAAGTTCATCGATCAGACTGCAAAAATCAGAGGCGTTGATGCTACGACTATGGATGGTTATAAGCAGATGATGATTGGCGATCTTGTAAAAGGGGAGCGCAGTAAAGTTATTTCTGAATGGGCCGCTCGTCAGGCTTATATCGCTTTAGGAAACTTTATGACCGCTGCTGCTCTCATCGGCGTTGATACTTGCCCTCTAGAAGGCATTAATCCGGCCAAATACGACGAAATCTTAGATCTTACTGGTTCTGGTTGGAGAACTGTTTGCGCTTGTCCAGCAGGTTATAGAGCCGCCGATGATAAGTATTCAGAAGCTCCTAAAGTTCGCTTCGATGCTAAAGACTTGATAGTTCATAAATAAGCTAAAACTGGCCTTAACAGTTGGCGATTTTTTTAAATCGCCAACTGAGGCTTTCAAATCATATTTATTATTTTTTATAAAATAGTTCTATATTCTCATTAGTTAAGCTGTCTTTAAACCAGGCTCAATCTTCCATTGGTCTATAATGTTTTCATGCCCATTATCCGATTAGACTATTGTTATTTCCCTAATTTTGCTTTTGAAGGACGGGGTCATGAAAATTTTATTATTAATTTCATCACTTTTATTTTTGGCATCTTGTTCTCACAAGGCCGGAGTAACAAGCTCAAAAATTAAAATCATTTCTGGAAATCTTCAAGCACTTTTATCGACTAAAGCTAATAATGGTTTGCTTCTCTTTGGAAAAAGTAGTGATGGTAAAACGTTTACTAAGGCCATAACAACGGAGTCAGTTGATTTAGTTTTTCCTAATGGCATATGGAATTTTTATGCGATCTCTTGGGAACTTATGACGGCTTCTGCCTTTCCGAATTTTCAGGGGAAAACTTATTGTGGAAAATTAGTGGGCCAAAATCTGGCTGGAGCCGATGTTAGCTTATCGATTAATTTAACAAATACTAATTGTGCGGATGCAGATTTTTCGGCCTACACATTTTCAGCCAGCTCGACTATTGCTACGACTGGTGCCTCTGAGTCTTTAGTTAATTTTCCCTCACCCTATTTTTTTACCTGCAAAGACTTAGGACCGGTTAAAACTTCCTCTGGTGCAATCACTTCTTGCGATCAAGTTGCTACTGCTAATTTTAACAAGGGCTATCTTACCTCGTATAAAATTGTGGCCTATGAATACAAAAATTTTGGTCTAGGTGATTCGACAGGTCCCTCAAAAGTTTTTGAATCTTCTTGTGTGCGCTCTAGCTTTAGCAGTTCTAGCGGTGGGATTCAAAATGACGGCTTAAATGATCCAAGTTATCTTACAACTTTAAAAATACCGGTAAACTCAAACAATGGATTGGCCATTGCTATTGAAGCCTATTACTCCAACAATGCTTGTAATCCGGAATCGGGCTTTGATGTCTTTCCTATTGCTGGCAATAATCGCTCTCTCGGTTTTAGTCCCGCAGCTGGAAAGTACAATTTGTTTATGCAAACGACAGAGGCCGATGTTTGTTCAGGACCAAGACTAGCGCCTGACAAATTCGCCGCAGGCTATGGAGAAGTAGGAAGTCCTTACGCCATATGCACAAAAGAGCAATTTAATCGAATAGGAACTGGAGCTAATTTTGGCAGCCTCGCTAATAATTCGTTCCAACTTTTATCAGATTTAAATTTTAATTTTGGTCCTTTTGTACCTATTGGTGATTCTCTTAGTGCCACGGCCAGTACTTTAACTGCTTTCACTGGTAATTTTGATGGGCGAGGAAAGCGCTTAGAGAATATTAAATTACCTTGTGATCAGTTTACTAATTATAGCAGTACTAATTTTTCGATGGGGATTTTTAGAAAAACGCATGGTAGTAAAATTGGAAATTTTACGGTTAATAAAATTGTTGGAGATTGCAAAGATAAAAAAGTTACCAATGTGGGGGCCATTGTGGGGGAAGCCTACAATACTTCACTTAACAATATTAATATTTTTGGCTTTCTCGCCGCTGATAAGGTTGTTGGTGGAGCTGTTGGCTTATATAGCTTAGATGCTTCTGCTATTGCTCTCAATGCTCAAATAAACGACATTAATGCTGAATTAAGTATTGAAGGTGTCCAAAGGATTGGGGGACTTGTCGGAGTCTACAATGCTCAAAGTAGTGCTGTTGCTGGAAAAATTTTTAGATCTTCTGTTAAGGGAGAGCTGCATTCCAATTTAGAAAATGGAAATTCTTATTTAGGTGCATGCTCTATTGTTAATAATTCCATTAGTAATAGTGTGGCACTTGGAGCTTTTTGCCAGATTCAAAATACTACTAACACCGCTATGTCAGTCAATGGATTTACTGTTGCTGCTAATAGTTCAATCTATGCTTACTCTAATGGCATTAGCTGGTTTAATGCCGGAAGTAATTCGAGTATTCCTTTTGATTCTTTTATTGGTGGCTTAATTGGTGAAGTAAACGGATCTCCAACTAATTCGGTCTTTATTGATCAAGTCGCTCTTTATCTTTCATCAGGTCTTGAGGGATCAAGATATATTGGAGGTTTTTTTGGAATAGGAAAATATGTCAATCTTAGCAATACTTCAATAAGTGGTGTTTTAAAATCAAATACAGAAACGGATGGAGTTGCCATTGGCCGTGGCTTTGTGAATATGGGAGGAATTGCAGGTCTCTTAACTAATGCCTATGTATCAAATGGCCTAATTGCGCTTTATTATGCTCCTCGATTATCATTTAATAATACCACTGCAAATATCCCTGGGACCATTTATGGAGTTACGGGTGGAGGTTCAACCACCGCCAGTACTATTGTCTTACAACCTTCAACATCGCTGGGTGCGCTGGGTTTTATTTCTCCTGCAAATAATGGTGGTAACTTTGCTACTGATCTTAACGTGAGAACTAATTATAATACTACTTGGAACATGATCAATAAGTATGGCACTGGTTCTCCTTCTGCAAATCTTGCTGGTGTTAGTGGTGATGAATATATCAATTTAGCAGATGGAAGTTGTTCTGTTTATGCCGCTAGCGTTGGCTGGAGTGGGCCGTCGGCCTGTAGTAAAATCTGGGTAATGCCCGATGAAAATTTTGATTCTCCTCGCCTGGCCTGGGAAGTGGCTGCTCAGTCAAAAGTTCCTTATTTAAAACGAGAGTGCTCTGGTTTATATGCCATTCAATCAGGAGATGGCAGCGCAACTAATCCAAAGAGTATCTGCTCGATAGGCCAATTTCAAGAGATGGTTTCTGGAAATTATTATACTTTAAAGAAATCGCTTATCGGCGATGGCGCTGACCGGTCAACTCCACTTAAGGCCACGCCTGGAGTTTATCATCTTGAAGGCAATAGATATTCAATTTCAAATTTAAATTTTATTTTTTCTAATTCTCTTTCTGGCAATTATGGAATGTTTAGTGAACTGCAGGCCGGATCTAGTGTTTCTAATTTGAATTTTTCTTTTATTGGAATTCATCCACCTGCTTCATCGAACATTGTCGGCAATACGGCGATGGGGATTTTGGCCGGAGTTAATAATGGAGTCCTCTCTAATATTAGATTTGAAAATTCAAGAATGGACTTAGATGCTCCTTATTGGAGTGCTCAGTATACTGCGCGTTTTGGCGCTTTAGTGGGATTCAATGATTCTTTTGGTGTTCTTCAAAATATTCAATCAAATATTGCTTTAAAAATGTTGAGGCCATATCCAAATTTCTCTAGTTATTTAATAGCGGGAGGTCTAGTTGGGACTAATTATGGGAAAATAAATGAAGTCCGAGTCAATGGTGAGCTTGCAAGAATGCTTGGTGAAATGCGTGATCCAAATCCTAGCGTTGCTGATTTAAATTTATGGTATTCTTGTGCAAATCATCCGGGAGTTTATGTTAGTAATTCCACTGCTAATGCTGGAGCCTTTAATGGAGATTATTTTTGTTACCCTGGCGCCGCTGGTAGCAGTTATCCAGGCTTTACTTCATCAGGAGGATGGAATGCCATCTCCCGTCTTAGTGCCAATGAAACTTGGGGAGGAGTGGTTGGAGTTAACCGAGGTTGGTTAAGTGAAATTCAGTATGAGGGCAGTATGACAATTCGAGATTTTAGCGATAATACTGCTGGAGTGGTTGCTCCTTTTATTGGACGAAATATTGTCGATTCAAGCATGACTAATTCCGGAGTGATCTCGGATATAAAATACAACGGACGATTTGATAGTAATAAATCGCCCATAAGTTTATTTATGCCAACCGAGGGAACTTATAACAGATTGGTGCTCACTCCTCAAGATCTCCAAGGAGTTATTGCCTCGGCCAATTTTATTCCTACAGGCGCCACTCATTCAATTTGTGCTTCTTATAATACCAGCTTTCTGACAACTCAATGTTTAGACCGAAGTAAAATTTCTGCAGAATACACTAATATGGGATTAACTTTTAAAGACACTTCGACAGTAATCTCAGGGTTGGATAATATGACAGACTGGAATCTATCTACGGGCTTTCTACCTGATATGACCAAAACTTGGAAGCTTCATGGTCAATTGAGTTCTGGAGTTTTTATTAGTAATGATCTGCCTGATTTAATGAAAGGTGATGGTGATTTTTCCGATATCGGCAAAGGCTTCTAAAATCGTTCCAGGAGACTTTAGGGGAAGCATTGCTTCCCCTAAAGTCTCCTGGAACGATTTTGAACGATATTAATTAAGATCCACACATCACACAGTCTTCAGGATTTTCCAGCGAGCAGACCATTGCTGCTGTTTCTTCCTCAACTGATTTTCTCACAGGAGCTTCAACATTATTATTTTTTACAGTGAATTGAACGGCATTAACTGCTGCTCTCGTTCTTAAATAATACATTCCAGTTTTAAGTCCAGCTTTCCAAGCATAAAAATGCATAGAAGAGAGTTTCCCAAAATTTGGATCTTCCATGAACACATTTAAAGACTGTCCTTGGTCGATAAAAGGCCCACGACCTTGTGACATATCAATCACGGCTTTTTGCTTAATCTCCCAAACTGTTTTGTAGAGGGCTTTAACTTCATCAGGAATGGATTGAATATTTTGAACTGAACCATTGTTAGCAATGATTTCGTTTCTCATTTTATCGCTCCATAATCCCATCTTGATGAGATCATTGACTAGGAAGCGGTTTACGACAGCAAACTCTCCAGATAAAACACGTCTAACATAAATGTTAGAAGTGATAGGCTCAAAACATTCGTTGTTGCCTAAGATTTGAGAAGTCGATGCTGTTGGCATTGGGGCTACAAGAAGTGAGTTTCTCACTCCGTGCTTTTTTACTTCTGCTTTTAGCGCACTCCACTCCCAGTTTCCGGAAGTGGGTTGAACCTTCCACATATCAAATTGGAAAATTCCTTCTGACATTGGCGAGCCAGCATAACTTGAATATGGTCCATCTTTTATCGCCGCATCTTTTGAAGCCGTGACAGCTGCAAAATAAATGGTCTCAAAAATATCATTATTTAACTTGAGCGCTTCTTTAGATTCAAAAGGAAGTCTCATTTCAAAAAATGTATCTGCCAATCCCTGAACACCAAGTCCAATTGGACGGTGGCGCATATTTGAGTTTCTAGCTTCTTCCACAGGGTAATAATTGATGTCGATAATTCGGTTTAGGTTAACCGTCATTTGGTAGACGACATCATAAAGTTTTTTATGATCGTATTTTGGTTTTTCAGAATTTTGATCAACAAAACGATTAAGGGCCACTGAAGCGAGGTTGCAAACGGCAATTTCATCTGGGGCTGTGTACTCAAGTATTTCAGTACAAAGATTTGATGATTTAATTGTTCCAAGATTTTTTTGGTTTGATTTCTCATTAGCCGCATCTTTATAGAGCATATAAGGAGAGCCCGTTTCAATTTGGCTTTCGAGTACCGCAAACCATACGTCTTGAGCACGAACCACTTTTTTGGCAAGTCCTCTCTCTTCGTATGATGTGTATAGCTCTTCGAACTTTTTTCCATAGCAGTCTGAAAGACCTGGAGCTTCGTGTGGACAAAAGAGCGACCACATTCCATCTTCTTCGACTCTTTTCATGAAGAGATCTGGAATCCATAGAGCATAAAATAAATCTCTGGCCCGCTGCTCTTCTTTACCGGTATTTTTTTTCATTTCTAAGAAATCAAAAACGTCAGCATGCCAAGGTTCTAAATAAACAGCAAATGCACCTTTACGTTTTCCACCACCTTGATCGACGTAGCGAGCAGTATCGTTAAAGACTTTTAACATCGGAACGATTCCATTAGAAGTTCCATTTGTTCCTTTAATGAATGATCCCTTCGCTCTGATATTATGAATAGATAAACCAATTCCACCAGCAGATTGAGAAATGAGTGCCGTTTGTTTCAGAGTTGAGTAAATTCCTTCAATCGAATCATCTTTCATGGTCAATAAAAAACAAGAAGAAAGTTGTGCTTTATTGGTTCCAGAATTAAAGAGAGTAGGTGAGGCGTGGGTGAAGTATTTCTCTGACATAAGGTTATATGTCTTGATTGCTGAATCGATGTCATTGAGGTGAATTCCTAAAGAAACCCTCATAAGCATTTGCCCAGGTCGCTCAACGATTTTATTATTCATCTTTAGTAAGTAGGATTTTTCCAGTGTTTTAAAGCCGAAATAATCGTAGTTAAAATCTCTTTTGTCAGAGACGACTTCATCGAGTTTATGAGCATTGGCCATAACAACATCGTAAAGCTCGCGAGAGACAAGCGCAGAAGCTTCACCAGTTACTGGGTTGATATAATGAAACATCGCTTTGATGTTTTCAGAAAAACAACCACGAGTTTCTTTATGAAGATTACTTACACCAATTCTTCCTGCAAGCGTTGCATATTGAGGATGTTGAGTTGATAAATAGGCAGCTGTCTCGGCCGCTAATTGATCGAGCTCCTTAGTCGTTATGCCATCGTAGATACCTTCGATAACCTTTTTAGCTATTTTCATTGGATCGATAAATGATCTGTCTAAATCAAAGCATAATTGCTCAATTCTTTCTGTGATTTTATCAAATTTAATAGGCTCTTTTTCGCCACTGCGTGTGATAACGTACATAATCTAAAACTCCGCGTCTGTTGTGAATGTGTGTGATTGTTTTTCTCCAAGGACTCCTGGTCTTTGGTATTCAGAGACTCTTTTTTCAAAGAAGTTAGTTTTACCTTCTAAAGAAATAAGCTCCATCCATTCAAATGGATTTTTGGTATTGAAATGTTTATCGGCCCCTAATTGCTCCAACCAATGGTCGGCGACAAAGTCGATATACTGAGACATCATATCGGCGTTGATTCCAATGAGAGAGACGGGAAGCGCTTCGGTGATGAATTCCTTTTCTATTTCTACTGCTTCTAGCACAATTTGCTTAATTGTAGAATTGTCGAGTTTTTCACCTTCTGAGAGCATCGAGTGGAGCAGGCAAGCAAATTGGCAATGCAATCCTTCATCGCGCGAGATGAATTCATTTGATGTTGCAAGTCCTGACATCAAGCCTCTTTTTTTCAACCAATAGATTGCGCAAAATGATCCTGAGAAGAAAATTCCTTCGATGGCAGCAAAGGCCACAAGTCTGTGAGCAAAAGATTTTTTAGATGATATCCAATTCATTGCCCATTTGGCTTTTTTTGCTACACAAGCTAGATTTTCTGTCGCATGGAAGAGTTTGTCTTTTGCTTTTGGATCTTTAATGTAGGTATCGATTAAAAGTGAATAAGTCTCGCTGTGGATATTTTCCATGGCAATCTGAAATCCGTAGAAACATCTAGCCTCTGGAATTTGAACATCTTTGTAAAAACGAAGTGCTAAGTTTTCATTAACGATACCATCACTAGCAGCAAAAAAAGCTAAGACATGCGAAATAAAATGTCTTTCGTCGTTGTTGAGTTTATTTTCCCAGTCGTTTAAATCTGGAACGAGATCGATTTCTTCGGAAGTCCAAAAAACGGCCATATGTTTTTTGTACATTTCCCAAATAGCATGATGCTTAATTGGAAAGAGAACAAAGCGGTTGTCATTAGCCGCTAGAATACTTGATTGAGCAAAATCCGTTGCTACCATAGTGTGCCTCCTGTGAATGTCTCTAGTGTCGTGTGTGTGTCAAATTGTTATCCATAGGATTATTTTATCAGTGCCAAAAATC
>CANFNL010000098.1 GCA_947448205.1 Bacteriovoracaceae bacterium | reverse complement strand
GATTGCTTTAACGTCGGGATTAATTCCCATTCCAATTAATCGCTCTTTTTCTTTTAAAAGATTGAAAAAAAGTTTCTTTTGCTCATTTGTTGTACCAATTTTTACTAAGCGAAAATTATCTAAAATAAATTTTAAAATATAAGAACGAATCCACCAGCTTGCATAATAAGAGAGTTTAGCACCCTTAGTTGAATCATATTTAGAGACTGCTTTCATCAAACCAATATTGCCTTCTTGGATAAGGTCCATCACATTCTGCCAAGCGGAGCGATACTCTAGGGCAATTTTGACTACAAGCCGTAAGTTGGCCAAAACTAATTTCTTAGCAACTTCAATATCCCCAGTCTCTTGCATTTCTTTTATCAGAGCTTCTTCTTCATTGGCAGTGAGTAATTTATAACGGCTAATTTCTTTAACGTATTGGGTAAGCGGATCCTGACCCATTGGAGTTGGAGATGAGTCTTTTGAATTAAGGATTTTTGCAACAAGTTCTAATTGATTTCCATTATCATTCGTCACTGCAGGAAGAGCAATTTCTATCTTTTTGGGAACTGATTTTTTTGACAGCAATTTTTTTGGCATGTGAGGATACTATCGCAACAAAATGGCTTTGTCATTTAGACAATAAGTCTGCATTTTTCGCCCGACTGTCTTGAACGGTTTTTTGGTTATTTAGATATTTTAAAGCAAATGTCCCATAGTTTAATTCTATATTAATTTTCTGACTTCCATCATTGCCCATTTTATAATTTTCATTTTCTATGAGCTGTAATTGCTCAATGATCTCATTGACAATTAAGCCTTCAAGGTCTCCCTTCCATGGTGCGATTATGAATTTTTTTCGAGCCTCATTAACATCTTGAGAAATTTGGGCTTTAAAGTGCCTCACTATTTTCTCTCTTTCAGTGCTATCTATAGCGACTTTATTTTTAAATAATTCATAGTAATAATTTAAAAATTTTTTCTGAAAATTTACGTTGAAAGAAACTCTCACCTTTCCAATCCGTTGATTTATTCGATCAAATTCACCAAGATTGACATCAAAAGCGACTTTTAGTTCAGGTTTTTTTGGATTGAAGTAAAGTTTTCGCTCTATGAGTTCTATGGATAAAGGCTCTTCAAAGTAAAGTTCCCGGTCTAAAACCTCAGATTGTTTTTTTGCCCACTTACTCCAGGTATAATCGATATTAGATCTTAAAATATCCTCTCCATTGGAGAATTTTTCTGCTCGTAAGAGAAAATCAGGAACACCAGTAATAAGTGCGATAAATTGAGAATTAATAAAATTCTCTTCATCGAAGGTTCTGGACTTAATTATTTTAGAAATTCGTTCATCTTCATAGTTAGACTTATAGTCGATATTTTTAAATTCTTCGCAGAAAAGTCTTTGAAGATCTTCGGCAATACTTGTTCCACCGACAGAGAAGTATACTTTACTCATATAAAGATCTGGAGAGGTTTTTCTGCAAATAAGATTTTCACACCAAACTTGCACTGTGTTTTTTCCTTGTTTTAAAAAAAGTGAATTGTCTTTTTCTTCCCAATCAATTTCTCGATTACTTAGTTGACGTATAAAAAAAGCCATTAAGGACGGATTTTTTAAAATTGGAACTAGTAAAGCAGGATTATAAGGATCTCCTCCCCAAGAACAAATAGATTGAAATAACTTTATGGTGAATTTAAATTCTTGTTGTATTCCACGTCCCGTAGCTGAGACCTTCTCAATACTTTCAGGAAAAAAAGGATTGCCTTCCACACTTGGCAGACGGTAAGTATTTTCGCGATCAAATTTAACTAATAGATTATTTTTTAATTCTTTTTTACTGATCACCGACAAATTGGCTGAACAAAAATTCCCTACCAGTCCCTCGATTAAGTTATTATACTCTTCTTTTGAAAATTCTAAGGCTTTCGCATATTGTGGAATGGCCCTACTCATAAGGTCTAATCCAATATATTGGACTTCTGAGAGCATCGAGCGCATCACTTGAGTTTTTTGCCAATCTGTCGCATATTGAATCTCACGACGATCTTTACAATAATTCAAAGTATTTCTTCCCTCTTCATAAAAGCCACGATAAAGGGCCAGGTCTTTTTTACGGGCAATATTTTCAATTTTTATATTTTTATCAAAAGAAAAAACATAATTAAGCGGATCATTTTCGTTTTCAGAATATTTTTCTGAAAAATTTCCTAAAACTAAACTCTCAATGGGAGCAAGCGCCCAAAGCGTTGTTGTTTTAAAAAACAACACAATTCCAATTATTAAAAATACGTATTTGGGTGAATAAAACATATTCAAGTTATCGGATCTTTTACCGAAATATTAACTATGAAACATTTATTGCTGCTTTTATTGTTGAGTATTTTAATTGGATATAATCCATTATTTATTCAAATTCGGGCCGAAATAGGCAATAATTCTAGTAACAAAAACTTGAAAGAAATTTGGCTTGATGATGATCAATTCTCAGAATCAGCAGATCTCGAAGCTCAAATCCAAAATGATAATTATCAAAGAAATAGCGACCTAGATTCATTAACAAGAGCAAAATATAAATTAATTAGCGGAGACTTACTATCAGCAAAATTTTTCCTCAATCGTATTGAAGATAAAAAAAGTAAAGTTTATGCATTAAAAAAGCGATACCTGGCTATCATCTTTTTTATTGAGGGTAAATTCGACGAATCCTTAAAATATTTGACTGACAAACAATTTGCAATCAACTCTCAGTACCAACACATCTGTCTCTTAAAACTAATTAACTACATGGCCGTTAATGATCTGACTTCACTAATCAATGAGAAAGAAGCTTGTATAAGTTCAACACAAAAGTATTCTAAAAATGATCAGTATTGGCTGGATACCATGATCAAGTTAAAACTTAAAAATAAAGTAGGCTTAAAAAAGAATATGATTACTGATGTAGAATTAACACTTTCAGATGATGAAATGTCGAGATTATGGCTTAAAACAGGACTATATTTAAATAAAGAAAAAGAGCTTCTGGAGATCCTCTCTCTACTTCCAGAGAACTCATATCAGTCCAAAAGACTAAGAGAGATAATTGCCTTCATGTACCTAAGAAGTGGCTCGCTTGCTGATAAACAAAAAACCCTTTCATTCATCGATGATATTGATTCCTCGAACGCTGAAAATATCAAAGGAACAATCAATCTTAAAAATAAAGAATATGAATTAGCTTTTGGGCACTTCAAATTAGCCCTACAAAAAAAGCAGGATTCAACTGATTCATTAGAGAGAGCAATACCACTAGCTTGGCTTTTAAATCAGTGGCGAGATGGAATTGATATGCTAGATGGAAATATCAATAAAAATCTCGATCCACGAAATAAGAAGGCGTTAAGAATCGCTTTTTTGATAAGAGAAAAAAAATATGTTGAAGCCCAAAAAGAGCTTAATCTTTTGAAAAGAGATTTCCAGCAAGTAGCACCCTTTGAAGTAAATATAATGGATAGTTATGTAACACTTGTTTTAAATAGCAACGATAAAAAATTTGATAAAAGAAAAATGGAAGAAACAAGTGAGAAAGCTTGTCGCTCATTTGATGGGATCAGCTGTTGGATTTCGTTACAACTTATTCAATGGGATAATCTTGGAAAGGCGATAAAAAGAGAGGACGAAATATTTGGTGATAAGCAAATGACAGTAGATTCACTTCGAGATAAACAACCTATTAATCCCTTAATAGAAAAAATAAGCGTCGATCAAAAAGATATAGAAGAGCTCGATGGAGCTGGAATTCAACTAATGAAAGTCTTGCCAAATTGAAATTAAAAATCACCCATAAATTTAAGCTCTACTCCATCCGTTTTACGATTTAATCGATTGGTGAAAAGAGAGCCATTAACTCTTTGGTATTGTTCTTCAATTTTAAATCCAATTCCAAGCCACTTTCTATTGCTCAATTTATATCTAGGTAAAGCTTCAAGAAAAAAACCAGCACCTTCATTGATAACAATATTATTTATGCTTTTTCTGAAAGAAAATAATGCACCTATTGTTGATTCAAGTGAAAACCTAGATTTTTCCCAAATATTAAAATTAGAGCCTGTTGATAACCTTGTGAGTACAACTTTTTTAAGCTCATAGCTATATGGAAATCCGGCAGAAGTTTGATCTAGAAAATGCTCTTGGGTAAGCCCAATCTTTGCAAAAAGATTTACATGACGACTCAAAGCATACTGACTTCCTAATGTGAGAGTGCTAAGTGACTTCGAACTTTCTAATACATTATTTTCTTTAAAATTAATTGAGCTATAATCCAATCCAATGAGAGGACTAAAACGCGTCGTCGATGACATGGCCCACTCCATGGATAATCTCATTGATTTTGCGGAATTTATTTCTAAAAAAGGTGAATTAGATTCACCTTTATTTGAGACAATATTTTGGGATAGTGACCAAAGTGAAAAAGATATACGGTCCCTAATAAATTTTTCATCGATATTAAATCTATCAACTAAAGATTCCGTGGCTTCATCGACAAAAATATCTTTGGTAATCGTTTTATTAAGATCTTCTCTGAGGGCAAGCAGTTCTGGTTTTTTCTCTCCTTTAACATCTGCATCACTCTCATCGATAATAAATCCTTTTTTGGCATCGAGGATAAGTCCCTTCGGTGCCACATATTGACCGGTATCTGAATCGATATCGCCTATCTTTCTGCTAACATAAACTCCACTTTTAGAATCTAAGTTCGCATCGCTATCGGGAGCAATATAAAGGCCAGTGTTGAGATCGACATATCCACCAGATTTTGGGGCAAAGTCTCCAGTTTTTGCATTAAAATATCCTTCAGCAGGAGATGTTTGCTTAGCAATAACTAAAGAGGATTTCGAATTGATGGAGTCATCAGCTGATTTTAAATTTAAATTTGCTGAGGCTTTTTCTTGAAAATCTGCATTATTGTAAAGAGCAACAAGTTGAACGGGTGAAATTTCAACAGGCAGTGAAGCCTTTTTTGATTTATCGTTTGCAAATGAATTCTGGCCAGGTGGGACCAAAACAACCTCTTTGCCACCTAAAATTTTATTGAGAACTTGAGCTTCATCTAATTTTAGCTCAGGCTTATTTTGGATTGAAACTTTACTAGATGTTTCATCTCGCTCAAAAATTTTCTCACCTTGAATTACTTTATTCATCGCCAGTTCATCAAATTTAGCCATGGCAACTTCACCTTTATAAGTTAAAAGGGAAGTCATTTTATTTTCTGGATTATAAATAGTTTGAAAATCCGTTCCTCTAACTCCGAGAGCCGCTGATCGGGTTTTTATAAAAAATTTATTTGCAGTTGAGTTTTTTACTGATTTTTGAACCTCTGTTCGAAGTTTACCTTTTAGTAACGAGATAACTCCTTCTGAATCGGGCTTCATCTGGGAAATAATAATTTTACTTTCAGGGCCTATATTGAGTTCAGTATTATCTATTAATTTAATTTTTACAAAACTTTTGGGCCCCGTAACAATAGAAGTATCTTCGACAAACATATCACCTTGAACAACGTATCTGGCCAGTCTCGCTCCTGGTGATAGCTGAGTGACTACACCTCGGATTTTCACAACTTCTGCAATATTATTATTAACTATTGATGCCAATAAAGCTGAAGGAAAAAATACTAATAATAAATATTTAATGAAACTCATGACACCCTTTCATGAAAAAAAACCAATTAATAATTTTTAATCATTTTACTATCAAGAGTTCATAGCAGTCTAGAATTATTTAGTTTGCTTGAAATCCTTTCCATCAAAACTAAGAGTTACTACCTTCTCTTCTTGAATGCTCGTAATATTAACTGGACGTTTCCAAAGCGCAAAAAGATTTCTTAAAGTGTCTGAAGCGTATCCAAAATCAAGATCCACTCCACGGTGAACATGACGAAGTAGTAATTCACCACGGTTTTGAAAATTTCCACTCTCGACTTCAATGACGGGTGAGCCAAAATTTGAAAGTTGAGTAAGCAATTTATTTTTGATATCGCGAAAATCTCTGGTTTCAATTTCATTTCTGCCGGAACGAGGATTGTATTTATAAGTAAAGAGCTGCTGGCGTTCACAAAATTCTGGAGTAAAAAATTCATCAATAAAACTAACATCGTTATGAGTTCTTCTAACATCAAATATTTTTTGTCTACCAAGTCCTAAATTTTTATTCCAGTTAATCTTGGTGTGCATGTCTTCACATTCATTGTATTCCTTACCAAAACGACCGGTGTTCCAACGAAATTCAATATCGCGATATAATTCAATTCCAATTTTATAAGGATTGATATTTTGCTTGCTCATCGCCATAACTCCAGCGTGGTGATCAGCATAATCAATTATCTCACTGGCCTTCAGCGCACGATTAGTCATGATGTGAGAGTGCCAATAGCTTGCCCATCCTTCATTCATAATTTTAGTTAATCGCTGGGGAAGAAAGTAGTATGCCTCGTCGCGAAGAATACCTAAAATATCTGACTCCCATTCTTCCAAAGGAGCGTTATCAAGGAGATAAAACATTACATCCCTAGGTGCATTGACTTTCTTTTCACGAAGATCACTGATTTCAGTCTTTACTTCATTTATTTTTCCAGACTTCTCTTTGGCGCGCATGAATGATTTTAGTGCAGTTGAGCGTTCATCCTCTGCACTAGCTATTTCTTCTTTTGCCGAAATTAAACGCTCTTCTCGTTGACGATTTAGCTCTTGAGTTTCAAAAAGAACTCCGACATCGATAAGATTTTCAATTGATAGTACTCTATCGATAAATTCTTCGACCCTATTTTGTCCGAAGCGTTCCATGTATCTTCTTATCTTAGTTCCGTGATTGGCCATAACTGCCATCATATTTCTATCAGTGTTGGCAAACCAGGCGTTGTTTTTAAAAAAATCAGCATGTCCATAAACATGGGCCATGACTATTTTTTGATCGACAATATGGTTAGCATTTAAAAGATAAGCGTAACAAGGATTAGTATTTATAACCATTTCATAAATTTTTTGAAGACCATAAGCATAGCCTTTTGAGAGTTGGTCGTAGTCCATACCAAAACGCCAATGGGGATATCTATTGGGAAATCCTCCTTGGGCAGCTAGAATATTGATGGTATCATAGTCACAAACTTCAAATCTAACTGGATAAAAATCGAGACCAAATTCTTGTGCATAACCATGAATTTCATCGCGGATTCGGAGAAGCTCACCTTCAAGTGGTTTTGTTCTATCGGCCATGGCTTATTTTCCTTTTCCTAAAAAGTCTTTTATTGAATCTAGGATGGCATCTTTATTTTTTATTTTTGAAAGTATTACTTTTTCGTCATCTTCTCCATAACGAGTCGCTAAATCTTTATAAAATTGACCTGATCCATATCGGCTTTCGACTTGTCCGTAACAGAAGACATTAGCTGCTGGCAGTAAATCCTGGTCCAGAATCTCAAGACATATTTTAGTGTCATCGGCAGACCAGTTATCGCCATCAGAGAAGTGGAAGGGATAAATATTCCATTCATTTGGATCATAATCTGTTTGGATAATTTCACGACAAAGTTTTAGAGCACTTGAAATAAGAGTTCCTCCACTTTCACGGGTTTTAAAAAAAGTTTCCTCATCAACTTCTTTGGCAGTAGCATCGTGAATGATGTATCTGACTTCGATATCTTTGTACTGACTTTTAAGCCACAAATTAATCCAAAAACTTTCAGTGCGAACAATTTCTTTTTGCTCATCCCCCATAGATCCAGAGACATCCATCATATAAATAACAACAGCAGAGTTTTCAAATTCAACCTTGGCATCACTAGCGCGATAACGAAAATCGCGCTTGACTGGTATGACTCGAGGATCTAAAAAATCATATGTTCCAGAAGCGATTTGTCTCTTCATCGCCTCTCGATAAGTGCGTTTAAAATGTTTTAGTGAATTTGGCCCAGTCATACCAATTGAGGTATATTTATTAGTAACGGAAGGCATAGCTTTTTTGCCTTTGGGTTCAATTCGCGGAAGTGCTAACTCTTCACCTAAAATACTGGCCAGTTCTTCCAGTGATAAATCGACTTCTAATTCTTTATTTCCAGCAGAGTTGCCGACTTCTTTTCCGTTACCTGGTCCTTCGCCTTCTTGACCATCTACGGGATCGCCTTCTTGTCCACTTCCTTGTCCCATTCCTCCTTGATTGCGATCACCAAATTTAAATCTTGGAGTATCGATTGAAGGCATAGGTATCTTAAAAGTGCCATCCCCTTTAGGAGACGGCATTTCACCTTTTGAAACATATTTTCGAAGATTATCTCGGATGCGACCTTTTACAATTTTTCTAAATCGAGCATGGTCTCTTTTTATTGGATGATCCATTCACTACCCTTTGGTCAAATTAAGACTTAGCGGAGTCACCTTTTGCAAAAATACTTGCTACGAAATTGAGCGCATCTGTGGCGCAAATCTCACAGTATCCATGATTTTTGATTAAACGTGATTTAACAACATCTATTTTTTCTTGAGTTTCTTTATCGACAACTTTAGAGATAATAGTTGTTAGCTTAATTGAGTCTTTTTGATCTTCAAAAAGTTTTAATTCAAGTGCTCTATGAAGTCGCTCGTTCATTTTATAATCGAAAACTTTACCTTCGATTGCTAAGGCTCCAATGTAATTCATAATTTCTCTTCTAAAATCATCTTTACGCGATTCAGGGATATCAATTTTTTCCTCAATTGATCTCATAAATCTCTCATCAGCATCTTCGAGTTTATTAGAGTATTTATTTCTAATTTTTTCTTTTTGAGTGTACGCCTTAACATTATCGATATAATTAGCACAAAGAGTTTGGATAGCCGACTCATCAACAGAAATAGCTTTTTGAACATCATTTTTAACAATATCTTCATATTCTTGACGAGCAATGGCCAACATCTCTTTGTAATGATCTAGTTGTTCTGGGGAATTAATCAAACCGTGGTGCTTAAGTCCCGACTCAAGTTCGTTAAAAACCATAAATGGATTTAGACATCCCACATGACCATTTTTAACAAGTGAATTTGAAAGTTTATCTTGAATGTAACGAGGTGATATCCCCTCTAACCCTTCTCTGATTGCTTCTTTTCTTAATTCTTTAACATTATCTTCATTGTAACCTGGAAGAGTTTTACCATTATAAAGTTTTAACTTTTGAAGCTTAGTCAGGTCAGATTTTTTCGGCTCTTCAAGTCTAGTGAGAATTGACCAAGTAGCTGCCATCTCGATAGTGTGAGGAGCTATGTGGACGTGAGGAATTCGCTCGCTATTAAAATCTTTTTGATAAATTTTAACTTCTTGATCCAGACGAGTAATATAAGGGACATCAATTTTTACAGTTCTATCTCTTAGAGCTTCCATGAATTCATTTGATTGCAGTTTTCTAAACTCGGGCTCATTAGTATGACCTAAAATAACTTCATCAATATCGGTCTGAGCGAATTTTTTAGGCTTAATTGATTGTTCTTGAGAGGCTCCAAGCAAATCATAAAGGAAAGCTACGTCTAATTTTAGCATCTCGATAAATTCAACAATTCCACGATTGGCAATGTTGAATTCTCCATCAAAATTAAAAGCGCGAGGATCTGAATCAGATCCGTATTGGGCAATTTTTCTATAATTTATATCACCCGTTAATTCAGTGGAATCTTGGTTTTTCTCATCTTTTGGCTGGAATGTACCAATACCTATTCTATCTTTTTCTGAAAGTAATAATCGTTTTACACGAACGTGACCAAGGACTTTTTTCCAATCTCCGTTATATTTTTTTAAATAGGCGCCAAGGATATAGCGATCAGCAGGACAAACTTCCGCCTTAATATTAACTTTGAATCCATCCTTTTTTCCTTTATTTATTTCTTCAAGAAATGCTTTTCTCACATCAACAGGTAAAAGCTTTAGGGGCTCTTCATGCATTGGAGATGGGAAGATTTTTTGTCCACCTAAAATGTCGGACTCATGGTCGTCAAACCATTCAAAAGTGTAAAGTGCTCCTTGGTCAGTTTTAGAATAATGCTCTAATCCTTTTTTAATCATTCGCGAGATCGATGATTTTGCCGAACCAACTGGTCCATGAAGAAGAAGGACTCGTTTTTCAGTACCATATCCTGCAGCTGCAGACTTAAAGAAGTTTACAAGTTTCATTAGGTGAACATCAATTCCAAAAACAGCATCTTTACCATTGGCGATTGGATCATCGAAAAAATGATAGCGAACAACTTCTTTTTTATATTCAGTATAATTGGTCAGTCCATAAGTCATAATCATGTCATGAACACGCTGGAATGCGTTTCTTGTCACCCGAGGATTTTCTGTTACTAAATCTAAATATTCTTGAAAAGTTCCAGTCCAGTGAAGATGAGAAAAATCTGAAATTTTATAATTCTCATCCATGAATTTATTAATATCTAATTTCGGCATCGATACCCCCGTGCATTGATAGTCCTATTCACTATTAATTATTACATAAAAAAAAAAAATTTTCTAAATTAAATATCCTGACAGCGGCACTCAGCTATAAGTGAGAGTTTTTTTAGTTTGATGAT
>CANFNL010000097.1 GCA_947448205.1 Bacteriovoracaceae bacterium | reverse complement strand
CTAAAGCACTTGCCTTCCTTGATCCTACTTCCATTTGCCATTAATCTGTTTCTTGTTTGAAACGATTGTGAGTTTTTCGCCGTACGTACGTTGAAGTTGAAACAAAGTTGTTAAGAAAAACTTGCGACAAGATAATTGGAAATCTTATGAATAATATCTTTTCAAAAACGAAAATTCTTCTCTTGGCTTCAGTTCTTACCCTAGGTCTTTTTTCTACTTCTTGTGGAAATGGCACGAGTGCTTCTAACATCCAAATTCCTGGAGTTAAAAACTCTGCCATTACTTTGAACAATGATTCTGTCCTGATTGCTTTTGTCTTTGAAAACATCCAGCTTGATGGGGGCCTTCGCTACAACATTCCAAAGTATCCAAATTCTTATTTAGAGATTTCTCCTGACCTTCAATCTGCAGGAACTCTAATGTCAATTAGCATTGCGATCAAAGACGTTGCAAATGTGGGATTGCAAAATCTTGATCCACAATCTCTACCAGGTGGGCGCGCCCTTCCAGGAGTTGCAAGTGGTCGCTTGCCAGCAGTCGCTTTCACAATTTTGAAATTTAAAGGGATGAGCTTTTATGTAGGACCAAAATTATTTGGTGTATTCATCCCACTTAACAATTTAGGAATTGGAAACTCGGTCATCACTGCAAGATACTTCGTTAGTAGCACACGTGTAGGTAACATCTCTCTTGTTGGAGCAGATGCCAATGGCGAAAACTCTGGACTGCTTTTAATGTTAGACCTAGCTAGCACTACCGCACAAAAAGCCTTAAAAGCTGCAGCTATTTAAAAGTTACTCTCAACTTTGTTTCTAATAAAAAACCCGGTGTTCATCCGGGTTTTTTATTTTTTTAAGGAAGTTTGTGGCTTCTTTAGCAAAATGATTTGCCAATGATTTTTTGTACTGGCATCATTTCGAAGTTCGATGTAGATGGGCTTATTTTTTTTCTCAAGATCGTTATTAACATAAAACTTATCACCAATAACTGTAATGACATTAAATAATCCTTGATGATTTTCAGTATCAATTAAGTATTTAAGAAAAACTAATCCCACTGGTGCTTCAGTACTTCCCAACTTATCATAAGACTTCATGTCATTGAGTGCTGTTCTCGTTTGAAATTTCTTGATAGGCCCAGTAAGGGTTGAGATCATTTGCTGACTAAATTCAAAATCATCACGAAAGTTATCCATATTTATAGAAAGAGACTCTAGATTTTTTTGGTCCAACTCACTCACGGCTGATTCAAACTCTGATATCTTTGGTTTCACAACTTCAACGATTTCCATTTTTACTGGTTCTGGCTTAGGAGCTTCAATTGTCTTAACTGCAACCACGACTGGTTTTGATTTTGGCTTTGGTCTAGGCTTGGGCATTACCTTTACGATTGGCTCGATCTTGGGTGGCTTAAGTGCTACTAAAAAATCACTAAGTCCTTTCATGTCAAATTCTTTTAAAGCGCCTGGAAGAAAAAGTTCCCCTTGCAAGTAACGGTTATTATCCCGCAGAAGTTTTGAGTAAATAAGTGGAAATATTTTTGCTAAACTAGAATAATGAACCTCTTTGGGAGTAAAAATTTTAACGTAACGACGAAGGCAATCTTCTCCCATCCCAGAGGTGTTTAAGAGATTAAAAGCGTTAGATCCCTCGATCAATTCTGTCGCTCGCTCAGCGTATGAAGCACCATAAAGACTATCTTTTTCAGAGCACAGATTAAATATGAGTTCTCGATCATCTCTACAAAATGAATTGAGAGCAGATTTCACTTCATCGACAGACATGGACTTACAGTTTATTTTTTGATCATTACACCATTCATGTAACCTCGCCTGAACTGGATCCAGAGTCAGAGCAGTTGAATGTTGAAAATCTAAAACCCAATCATTTAGTTCTTTTTTATTAAACGCTGAAAAAGAAATTTTTGAAATATCATTAACAAATTTTCCGTAAACTCTTTCATGAAATTTTTTCATATCATCACTTTGAGGTGTGCATTTATTAAAAACGTCTTCAAAATTTAACGAACAAATATTATTGCTGGCACCAAGTTCACGGCTGATTTTATTGTTTATTTTTATTGATTCAAATAAATAACTAATCGTCAGTAGTCGATAAAGGTAGCGGATATAGTTAATATTATGTCCCAACTCTAAATCGGGGCATGTCGATTTATCAATAATTTTTTTAGACCAAAAGTCATGAAGATTGAATGCATCCTTTTGTATTTGATCATGGAGGTATTGGGAAGAAAACCGATCATCCAATAACTGAAGTTCACCACTTTCTGCCGAAAAAGTTGCTCTGGTATCGATGGCTCCAAAATAATTAGAAGTTCGCTTTTCACCAAGATAAAGGTTAGAGTAAAACGTGCCAAGTGCATCATTTTCATTTTTTTCAATATCGTTTGCGGCCAACAAAATCCCGGGTATTGTCAAATAAAAGCAGCAAATATAAATCAGTGATTTGTTCATTCTTATTTAAACCAAAATAAACTCATGCTTGGGATATAGGTGATTAAAAGCAGAGCAACAACCAACAAGATCAAAAATGGAATTGAAGCACTATAGAGATCAGTAATTGGTTTTTTAAAGCGATTGCTTGCTATAAAAAGATTAATCCCCACTGGAGGATGAAGATAGCCAATTTCTAAATTAGTTAAAAAGATAATGGCCAAGTGAACCGGATCAACTCCAAAATCATGAGCCACTGGAATAATTAAAGGAACGACAACGATGATAGCACTAAAGATATCCATCACACTTCCCACAATTAATAAAAAGATATTTAAGAAAAAAAGAAAGGAGTACTTGTTAGTCAAATAAGTTTTCATCAAGGCAAAAATCTTCATTGGCACATCTTCATCTACCATGAAATTTGTAAAAGCCAGTGCACAACAAAGAACTAATAAAATCCCACTAACTAAACTCATAGTCTCAATTGAGACTCTAGGAATATCTTTAGTTATTGATAAATCTTTATAAATAAAAACTTCAATGAAAAAAATATAGAGCGCTGTAAAAGCAGCGGCTTCAGTAACTGTTACAAATCCTCCGTAAATTCCTACTAAAACTGCAACTGGTAAAATAGCTTCTAACCAAGATTCTTTTAATGCTTCGATGAAATCATTCAAGATAAAACTTTTTCTAGTTTTAGTTTTAGGGCTATTGTAAATCGACCAACAAGAAAGAATAAATATAATTAAAAAACCTGGAACAATCCCTGCTTTAAAGAGTTTGTCGATATCCACTTTGGCCATTAAACCATAAAGTATAATCGGAAGTGATGGAGGAAATAATAGCCCCAATGATCCAGAAGCTGTAATAGCACCTAAGGTATATTTTTCTGAATAACCTTCTTTTAATAAAATGGGATAGATTACTCCCCCTAGAGCGATAATCGTAACACCCGATGCTCCAGTGAAAGCAGTGAAAAAAGCACAAACAATCAAAGTGACTATCGAAATACCGCCAGGAAGCCATCCCAAACCAGTTTCAGCTAACTTCATTAATCTTTTAGGTGAATGACTCTCGGCCATTAGGTATCCAGCAAAAGTAAAAAGTGGAATTGTCATAAGGGTAGGAGCTGAAGAAATTCGATACATTTCTTGAGCAACTGCCGAAACCTCTACTCCTGAAAAAGAAAAAGCCGCGAGTGCCGCTAATCCCATGATAATAAATAGTGGGACTCCAATACTAGCGAAAAGACAAATTATAAATGTTACAAACCATCCGTTCATAGTTCACCTAATTTTTTAATGTGAGCATCTTTGTCGAAACTTAAAAGAAATAAAGAAAAAAAACGTAGCGCTATTAGGCCCAGTCCAATTGGTATCATCGCCACTAAATGTCCACTTTTAATTCCCCAAAATTCAATTTTACTAAATTCTAGTTCAACTTTTGTAAAATCAATTCCTGACTTGATCATCCAGACAAGGACCATTGCTGATGTGATAAGTATGATGCGATTGACGATCACTTTTGCCCTTTCATATCCCTTCACTTCTAAAATCTTGCCAACGAGATCAATTCCAATATGATTGCCTCTGCCGGTTGCAATGACTCCACCTAAAAAGGTCCCCAGAAGAACTAAATGACGAACAAAGGGATCAATCCAGCTTAAATTAATATGAAACCAGCGAAGGACAATACTGCCAGAGCTACAAAAGAGAATTAAAAGAATACTGGCAACTAAAAAGATGGAAGCAAATTTCTCAATTGCCCAATCTATTTTTTTTAAGACACCCATTTGCAGCTCCTTATTTTCTTGCCAATTCTGCTTCTAATTTTTTAAAAGCATCCTCAGAAAAAACTTTGCCTTTTAAATTTTTAATAATTTCTGCTCGATACCCTTGAGCCACTTTTATGTCTGCTTCGTTAAATTTAATGAACTCAATATTTTGAGCTTTCATACTTTTAAAAGCTTCATCATTATCTTTAGCATTTGTAGAATTTATTTCAGCTTCATATTTTTTTGAAATTACGGAAATTGCTTTTTGATCGTTTAGTGCTATCTTTGACCAAGCATCCGCAGTTACAACAAATGCGCCAATAGAATAGGAAATTGGAAAATCGACAACATATTTAATTTTAGTATTCCATTGAAGTGAAATAATGCCGATTCCTGGTGCATAAGCTGCATCTATAACTCCAGTAGTTAAGGAAGAAAGAACATCTGGAAGTGCCAGAGGAACTCCGATTAACTTCATAGAGTCAAACATAGTATTTACAACCGGATCACCTTCCCATGACCAAATTTTTAAATTCTTTATGGCATTTAAATCTTGAACTCTCTTTTGACTTACCAGATAAATTTGTCCAATTTCAAAAGTTGCCAAGCTTTTAAACTTATTTTTTTCGAAATTTAAGTTGAAAAAAGGAGTGAGATTTTGAAGGGTTTTTAATGCTTTTTCACGATTATTATTAAAAGTAAAAGGAACTTCAACGACACGCACATCACCGTTGATATCACCCAAAGTTTTCCCAGTGAAAATCCCCCCCTGAAGCTGACCAATACGAATTTTTCTCAAGACATCCTGCTCATCACCTTGTGATCCACCATAATAAACTTTAATTTCAACATTGCCTTTAGTGGCTTCTTTTATTTCTGAAGTCATTTTTTTTACTATTTTTGCCCAACCAGTTCCTTCTGGCACAAGCACTCCTACTTTAATAGGAGCTGCGAATGCATTAAGAGTTGAAACTAGTAGCCAAAGGGTCAATAAACTTTTTTTCATCATTTTTAAAATCCTTAATTAACTTTTATTTTATTTAAAAAAATTGTTTTTGGTATTTATTCATGAGCTCCATGCGTGCTAGCGCTAAGCTTTGAAACAGACGCATAGAGGACTCTCTGCTCCAAGAAAAATCATCCGTTTTTTGAGAGTTTGAAAAAATTGAGAAATGATTAAATTCATCTTGCTTATTCATTAAATATTCTAATTGCTGATCAAAGCCTATTTTATCATTTTGTGGAATGAGATAATACTGCATATAGCTTGCGCGTATTAGCCAGTTATGAGGATGATTTTCAATAGCACGAAGAAATATCTCTTTGCCTTTTTCCGGATTTCCTCCAAGCATTTTAGGTCTTCCTGCCTCATAAGCACCATAAAAAATATCACACATACCATATTTAATTTTAGGATCTTTCATACAAACCCAATCAAACATTCCTTTGGCAATTGGAAGATCAGCAATTAGAGAAATATTATCTTTTTGCAGATTTATTAAGGCAGCATAAGCTTGAGCGGTAAAGAGAACTAATTCTAAATCACTTTGTGAGTCGCTTAGCCTTTTATCTAATAAGTGTGCAATTGCTTGAGGATCATTCATTTTGGAATGAAGATCACTTATTTCTATTTTTTTTAATTTTAAGTAGCGCAAACCAAAATTGAGAGCACGTGTATAATTAAAGAGTGCCTGTTTTTTTGCAGCTTCTGTTTTTATCTCTCCCCATTCTTCATTGAGGACTTCCGTTTCATTGATGGCAAAAGCATAACCAGCATAGCCTTTATTTAGCGTGGCCAGTAATTCCAAATTATCCGATGACTGAGACAGTAGTCCTTCAATTAAAACTAAATTACCAGGAACACCCGATTTAAAAATATCGTAATTGCTTTGTGTTTCTAAATCCATTCCGGCCGAATACACAAGCCCAGAGGAAGCACCTATTGCCATTTTATTAAACGAGCTACAAGACGAGAGTAAAAGAGTAAGATTTATCACCATAAGACCAAAGAGTGGGCAGCGCCTCTTCATAAAACGATTCCTTGTAAGGAAAAATATACATATTAAAAAGATTAGGATGCCCTAGATTTCAATCATTTACAACATGAGTTGGCTGGGGAAACTTTGCCCTTTCCCCCCTGGTAGATTAAAAGTCATAGTCGTGTTACAATTTAATTAACAATTTAATTTTCGTTGCCGATAAGACAGTAATATAGTCGGGAATGACGAATAAAGGAGAAGGTATTGAAGACTACTTTTAAAAAAAGGTAGCAACTTTATCAAACCGCCTGCACTGAGAATTGCCTCAATGTTATTGGTTTAAAAAAGTTGCCCAAAAAATGGCATTAACAAAGCCTAAAAATGAGCAGACGAAAACAAACCATGAAAGTAACAATGAGGAAGATTATGACGACTGAAAATCAAACGCCATCTACACCAAAAAATTTAACTGTATCAAGAAAAGAATTCTCAAAGCAGACAACTTCAAAACTTGAAGAGAGCAAAGGCAATACCCTAAAGCCACTTAGCTTAAGACCAAATCGCTCAGTCAAAAAGAGTACATCTCTTAAGCCTTTGGGCCTTCGATCTCGTTAAATTTACTTTTGAAATAACTGGCTTTTTTATTAGCAGTTTATTCAACTAAAAGGTTTATTCTTTTAACCGTAGATTTTTCGCCACGAATAATATTTATATATGATTTACCTTCTGCTTGAATAGGTCTAGATATCGTTTGAATAATTAAATTGCTAGAAGTTCGGAATTCAAAACAATTTTCTCCAGTCATCTCCAAAAATAATTCTAAGCTCACTCACGATCTTATCTAAAGGAAAGCCTACGACATTTGAGTAACTACCATTGACCTTAGAGATAAAGGTTAATCCTGGACCCTGAATACCATAGGCACCAGCTTTATCTAATGAATCTCCAGTGAGCAGATAAGCCTCCATTAAATATGGTGTGATCTCATTGAAAGTGACTTCTGTAGAATCATAAAAAAAATGCTCTCTCTTTTTTTGGGTATGTGGATCCAAAAATAAAAAACTCACCCCGGTAATAACTTGATGAGTACAATCTGATAGCTCCAAAAGAATTTTTCTCGCCTCCTCTTTATCTTTAGGTTTGCCATAAATTTTTCCCCTATTGACTACAATCGTATCAGAAGAGATGACAAAGGGTAAATTGACATCAGTAATTTTATCAAAGACAGCATGAGCTTTTTGAGAAGCTATATCAACTGCGACATCTGAGGCTTCAGCTTCTAGTGAAATTTCATCTAAGTCTGCAACTATAATACAAAAAGGGATATTTAGCCATGAAAGAAGCTCTTTTCTTCTCGGACTTTGACTGCCCAAAACAAGACTAAATTTTTTATTATCTAATTCCATGCATTCGCTTCCATATTGTTTTACTAGTTGAATTCAAGACTTCACTATTATCGCTGCTTTCAGGGACATCCACATAAGAATAATATGCATTGAGGGCTTTTAAAAAGAAGTAACTATCGTATTCCATAGATTTCATGACTTCGCCGCGGGCTTTTAATCGGTCTCTAAAATGACTTGATGAAAGTAAATTTGTCGTCTCAACTCTTCTAAAATATTCTTTTAAAAAATCTAAACGCAATTCTAGATCTTCCTTTTTAGCATCCGATTTCAGTTGTCCCCAAACCCGATAGCCATGAAGTTCTGCCATTTGCTTTAGGTTATATTTTTCTCTAAAACACAATTCTGAATATTGTGCCAGCATAAGTTCTCGGGCCATCAAAATTGTTGGAATATGCTTTGTGATAAACTCTCCCATTGCAAAGAAATAGATTTTATCTTCATCGTTGAGAGTGTTCAAACTTCTGCCTTTTTCGTCTACTTCAAGCCATTTATCAGATTCAACTTTTGATAATTCTGTATTTTCAAAACCTCGCATCTGAATATAAGTATCTTCTTCAAGCACCTCACCTTTTAGCCCCAATAGCTTGGGAGAGCGCTTTTTAAAATAGGTTTTTCCTCCCATCAAACTTATAAGTTCTACGCTTAAGTCGTATCCCATGATTGTCATATTAGGGGCGACTATAAACGAATATGTCTTTTTAGACTTTGTCATTTTATTGTTGTCTACAATCATCTGATTAAGTTTCATATAATGCTTGAGCACTGATTGCTTTTCTTCAATCAGATCAATCAAGGAATCTTCATCATATTTTTTTCTATCGGGAACAATTTGAGCCTCATAGAGGGCCGATGGAAAAAAAAGAACATCGGTTTCTTTGGTATTTTGCTCCTCAAGTAAGATTTCACTACGAGAAAGCCATAAAATATTTCCTGTATTGATTCTAACATTTATGAAATTTTCTTTGATACCAATATTAAATTCATTAATATTCATGGAAGAATTTGGAGAAAGCCGAACCATTGTACCGTCTAGTAAAAAAATCCAAGCATAACTCTCCCCAATAGTTTGAATCTCATCCCCCTCATACAAGGGAGTGCGAAAAGATGGACTGAAAAAACTAGTCCCTCGATCGATGTGACAATTATCTATACATTGGAGAAAGTAGCCTACAACTTCTCGATTATTGCGCTCTCTAATAATGCCTTCCCATTCTGGAACAAGCTCGCGTTGAGCTGTTAAATCTCTCCAATCTTTAAGGGATAGAAAACTCTTTATATCGACCTCCCCCCACTTAACCGTACTATGTTTTTGGTCTCTAAAATAAGTGGCAGCCTCTTCTGCTTTGCCCAAGGAAGACAGGAGAAGTAAAAAGATTGTGCTCAATAAGAAATTCATGAAAGTTAATCGGTTTATAAGAGGCAGAAGTATAGCTTCACACTATTCAATTCACTCGCAAAGTGCTAAAATTTCCTCTTGTTACACCCCCAAGGAGCATACGCGTGACTAATGTTCACAATACTGAAGTAAATGAATCAGAGAATACCTCTTTCTCGTTTGTAAAAACTGAGCATAAGATATTAGAGTTTTGGAGAAATGAAAAAATTTTTCAAAAAACTTTAGATCATACCAAAGGTAAAAAACCTTATATTTTTTATGATGGTCCTCCCTTCGCCACAGGACTTCCTCATCACGGACATCTGTTGGCTTCCACTCTCAAGGATATCGTCCCACGCTACTTCACTATGAAAGGACGCTATGTTGAAAGACGTTTTGGTTGGGATTGCCACGGACTTCCTATTGAGCATGAGATTGATAAAAAATTAGGCATGAGTGCTCAAGATGCGGTAAAAAAACTAGGAGTCAAAGGCTACAATGATGAATGTCGCTCAATTGTACAGCGCTTTACTTCAGAATGGGAGCGCACCATAACTCGCATCGGACGTTGGGTCGATTTTGAAAATGATTACAAAACAATGGATGCCAATTTTATGGAATCTGTTTGGTGGGTCGTTAGTGAATTGTGGCGAAAAGATTTGATCTATCAAGGAACTAGAGTCGTTCCTTTTTCCACTGCTCTAGGAACAGTGCTTTCTAATTTCGAAGCCAGCTCAAATTATCAAGACGTTCAAGATCCTGCTGTCACAATTTTATTCAAAGTAAAGGATCAAGACTTTCATATTGCAGCCTGGACAACAACTCCATGGACGCTTCCTTCTAACTTAGCTCTTTGTATGGGAGCTGAAATTGAATACGTTAAGGTTCACGACAAAGACCGCGACATAAGATTCATTATCGCCAAAGATAGACTAGAAACTTACTCTAAGAAAAGAAATCTAGAAATAGTCTCTAGTCATTTAGGATCTGAATTAAAAGGTCTTCGCTACGAGCCGCTGTTTCCTTATTTTAAACACCATGAATCAGTGGGAGCTTTTGTTGTCTTAAACGACAATTACGTTACAACTTCAGACGGAACCGGAATTGTGCATATCGCTCCAGCTTTTGGTGAAGACGACGATCGCGTAATGAAAGAAGCTGGAATCAAAGCCAGTGAATGCCCTGTCGATGATGCAGGAAAATTCACGAGTGAGGTCAAAGACTTCTTAGGCGTCCATGTTAAAGCAGCCGATAAAGATATTATTAAAAAATTAAAAGATGAGGGAAAGCTCTACGACCAAGGTGTTTTAGTCCACTCTTATCCGTTTTGTCCTCGCTCAGATACACCACTAATCTATCGCTCAATTCCTTCTTGGTATGTGAGTGTTGAAAAGATAAAAGAAAATTTATTAAAATCAAATTCTGAAATCAATTGGACGCCTTCACATATTAAAGAAGGACGATTTGGTAAATGGCTTGAAGGGGCCAGGGATTGGAATATTTCTAGAAATAGAATTTGGGGAACACCAATTCCGATTTGGATAAACGACAAGTCCAATAAAAGAATTTGTATTGGCTCGATAGAAGAATTGTACAAATATTCGGGAACAAAAGTGACTG
>CANFNL010000096.1 GCA_947448205.1 Bacteriovoracaceae bacterium | reverse complement strand
TTGTCTCAAGCCAACTCTCAAGGACAAGCAGCGCTTAAGCTTTTAGGTTGATTCTCAGTTTATGTAATTAATTCAATCATAAGAGGCCCTCCGAAAGGGAGGGTCTCTTACGATTATTTTTTGATTTATAATCAAGCTTATTTTCGGTAATTTTTATAGTCTCCTAGCTAGTCTTCTGAAAAACTGCTATGTATACCCTAGTTTTGTCATGATTTAATCTTGGGGATCATAAATGAAATTCTTTATACTTTTGAATTCTCTTTTTCTTTCTTCAGCTCTTTATGCCTTTGGTCCCAATTTTCCAGCAGGACCCAATCAACAATTAACACCTGGTAAATTATGTGATAAGCCCACTAGTTTTAGATACCCTGAACATATTGCTTATTGTGAGAGGAATGTTACATATGAGACTAAAGAATTTCTTATAAAAAATTATGATGTCAAACTGGGATTTAGAATTGAATCTATGGATAGAGCTGAATTTAAAATAGATCATTTTATTCCACTTTGCGCCGGTGGATCTAATGATACAGTAAATCTTTGGCCTCAACATAAAAGTGTTTATGAGATAACTGATCCTGTGGAGCCCTTGATTTGTGATAAAATGGCCATGGGGAAACTTAGTCAGGCAGATGCCGTAAAATTAATCATTCGTGCAAAAACTGATTTAAGTCAAGTTTCGGCAGTCATTCAACTATTAAACGGCATAAGATAATTTTTATTGTTCGTAATTTTTTAGAAATGCTCTTAGAGGCTCTGCCCCTTCAATAATCATTTCTGTAGAGCAACTAAAGGCCAGTCTTATAGATTGAGTCGTTGATTTTGCCTCTCCAAAACAATCCCCTGGAGCGTTTCCAATTCCCGCTTGGGCCATAGCCTCCGAAAGCTCAGCTACATTGATCCCATCTTTAACTTTGCACCACAAATAAAATGCGCCCTGCGGGATATAGGGAGTAAGTATTCCATTGCCGGCAAGGGCCTCTAAAAATAAATCTCTTCTTTTTAAATACTGCTCATTCATATTTTTAGTCCACTCTTCCGGAGTGTTGAGAGCAGCAATTGCTCCCCACTGAGTGACACTGTTTATTCCATTAACTGTGCAGCGTAAAATTTTTCCTGCTCGATCGTTAAAGAGTTCATCTGTGCAGGCAAAATAGCCTAAGCGCAATCCACTCATGGCATAGGATTTAGAAAATGAATAAACAGAAACCATTTTTTTATAATCAGGAATAAGCGATCCAATAGATATATGGACTCCTCCAGCAAAGAGTACATGTTCATAGGCTTCATCACTCACAAGCCATAAATTATTTTTCACCGCAAGATCTGCAATTTTTTGAAGCTCTTCTTTTGGTATAATGGCACCAGTTGGATTTTGAGGTGAGTTTAAAAAGATTACTTTCGTTTTCGCTGTTATTTTTGCTTCTATATCACTGGCACGATAGACATAATTATATTCTGGTTTAAGTTCAACACCAATTGTTTTGGCACCAGCTAGGCGAGCATTTTCGACTGCTTCTGTCCACATTGGATCAGGGACGATCACTTCATCTCCCTCTTCAATAATACACTGGTATAAAACGTAGAGCGCGTGCATGGCCCCATTGGTGACAGAGATGTGCTTATCTTCAATTTTTAGTTTATTTTGATTTTGTAATTTTTTGGCAAGGGCAGATCGAAGCTCTGGGATTCCATTGTTTGGGATATAATGAGTCTTATTTTCACTCAGTGCTTTCTCCATAGCTATTTTAACATTTGGGTGAATATCAAATGAAGGATCCCCAGATTCAAATCGATAGATTTTAGTACCTTCTCTTTGTGCCTTAATTAATTTTTCCCGGATAACTACGATTTTGCCAAGTGAAATTTGATCGAGACGATTCATTGGTGGGACCTCCAAAAAGAGTATGAAGAAGTGATAAGTTTCCTCTAGGACTGTTAATAGTTTAGCGCTTGACTTGGTTATACGCTAGATTTTTTTTGCTAAATTTGCAGCTGATTTTGTCGAATCAACTTACTTGACAGTTTTGCTTTTAATGTAAGTTAATTATAACAGCATTTGGTTGCCTATTGTCCTAATTTACCTTGAAATAAGTAGATAGACTTTCCTATTTTCAAGGATGAATTTGTGAAAAAATTACTAACCCTTCTCTTGTTTCTCAATCTTGCGACTAGTTCTCTGTATGCCTCGTCAGTATCTGTAAAATCGATTAATAATCTTATAAAAAAAACTCATTCTGGCTGGATTGCTCGTGAGAATTTAATTTCTAGTTTAAGTGATCAAGAAATAAAAAGATTGCTTGGCTCAACAGAGATTCCCGAAGGAAATGCTCTTTATGAAGATCGTACAATGGCCAATGATTCAATAGATTGGAGAGATGTCAATGGAGTCAATTGGCTAGGCCCTGTAATGAACCAAGGTAATTGTGGATCCTGTGTTGCTTTTGCTGCTGTGGCCACTCTCGAGGCTACCTACCGAATAAATTCCACTCTTCCTTGGCTTAATCCGAGCTTTTCACCGCAACAACTTTTTAATTGTGGAGGTGGAGCCTGTGATTATGGGTGGAGACCATCTAATGCAGCAAGTTTTTTAAAAAATAAAGGGGTTGTCGATAATGCCTGCGCTCCTTATGAATCGGGATCTACTGGAAGCGATGTTCTTTGTAGTCAGATTAAATGCGAAAATAAAGCTGCGAGAACCTACAAAATTGCTGATTCAAGCACTCCTAGTTCTTGGGGAGGAAATGCTTCGAAAGTAAAGCAGGCCTTAAAAAAAGGTCCTTTAGTTACAACTCTAAAAGTTTATGATGACTTTCTGGTTTATAGCTCTGGAGTTTATAAGTCAGTAAGCAATAATGCTCTTGGAGGCCATGCGGTTTCACTAGTTGGTTTTAACGATGCTGGTCGTTATTGGATTGTCAGAAATTCTTGGGGAACAGATTGGGGAGAAAAGGGTTTCATTCGTATTTCGTATGATGACAAATCGGGAATAGGTGATAGCACTTGGGCTTATCAGACTAATCCTGAAACAAATTATATTTCAATTCAATCTCCTGCAGATCACGAATATGTAAGTGGAGAAAAAAATATACAAGTCTCATACGCTAAGGCCATTAATAGTGAAATTATCATAAAGGGTGACAACGATCAAATCAACTCACTTGCTTGTGATACGGTTGAAGCTTCCGGTTGTAAGCTCAATATAGACACGATGTCTTTAAAAGACGGCAGGTATGAAATTTATGCTAAATCGGCATCTAATAAATCTCAAGTTAGAGAATTTTTTATTCTTAATCACGAGCCACAAACATCAATTAACTTCACAGGCGCAAGCGGTGTGGATCTCTCTAAAGCCCTTAAGGGAAGAATTGAGTTTTATGTCGATGTGAAATCGAGCCCGGTTATTCCACAAAAAGTGACATTTATGGTTGAAGACTCTCACGGTGTAATTGTTACTAAAAAAGTTACAGATGAAGTTGTTGAGAAAATGCGCCTAGGTTTAAGAACGACTACATTGGCCAATGGACTTTACACATTTTATTTTATCGCTGAGACACCATTTAATGGAAAGATTTTAAAATTTATTTCTAATAAAGAGAACGTTACTATTTCAAACTAATTAAATATGAGGGAGGAATTTACAACCTCCCTCATATTAATAAATAGAAAACTTACATCGTTGTTTTATTAATTTATCAAACGCAGCGTCAGTGACATATTTTTTATTAAAAAAGATATTGCCCCCTTTATTTTCATCAGTGTACCAAAGATCTTTGACTAAAATTTTACAATCTTTAAATCCTTTTTTTCTAACAGTAGCATAATTCATTTTTGATTGAGCGGCTAAACCAACAGGGTAGTCATTCAAACGGTCTGCTTCTACAACAACACCAGAACCTGTATATTTCAAATCGGGATTAAAGGCATTTCCTTCATTGTCCTGTTTGATAGGTTCTTCTAAAAGTACACCACCAACAACTTCTTTTGATTTACCATTGAAGATGACTTCTTCTTTATTGGGAAGTGTAACGATAACTAAATCTTTTTTTGAATCTGAAATATAGCGAATGGCCGGAATAATTAATCTTGGAAAAAACATCATCAGTTTTAGATGACCGTGACTTATAGTCTCGTCTGGTGTATCCCAAACTAGTAGCCCTAAATCAGATCTAGCAAATCCTTGAAAAAGGAATTCAAATTCTCTACCTATACCTATGCCTGATTTTTGAACAATCCTATTTTCTCCTTCATTGATAAATTTAAAGCTCTTCATCTGTTCTTCATTATTGTCATATTGATCAGAGCAATAATCCCATCTAAGATGATCTCGACTTCGACAAACAGTGTTCAAGAGCATTTCTTCATTTGAATCGGTTAATGGGGATTGAATAAGTGTTTCATCATAGTCAGTAATAATTTTTGATTGGGCAATTGTTGTTAGTCCAAGTGAAAAAAATATTAGTGAAATATTTTTGATTATCGCATTCAATATTTGATCCTTTTTTAATTTTTAATAGAGTGAAAAGCCACATCTTATTTTGATAAAAGCATCTAGGCCACTATCTTTTGCCAAACTTTCCTTGATAAAAGCATTTCCACTATTTTGATCAGTACTCCAAATATCTTTTGCAGGAACCTTACAATCTTTAAATCCTTTTTTAGAAATGGTAGCTATGCTGATTGAAGGCGCTGATTTCCCGTTACTTAATTCGATATCTGTATAGGGTAAATCACCAGACTTATCTGCCCTTATTAAAACACCTGCACCTGTGTATTGAATATTGGCAGGCTTAGCTTTATTTCGATTGGCCGAATCTTTCTGCATTGGTCCCTCACTAAAAACTCCCCCAATGATTTCTTTAGTTTTAGCATCGTATTTTACCACTTCTTTAGTCGGCAGAGTAACTTCAAGAGTTTCTCCCACTTTTTTGACCGCTGGTAAAACGCTTCTTGGAAAGAACATCATTATGCTGTAAGTGGTATGACTTATGGTTTCATCTGGTGAATCTGATACTAAAAGTCTCATATCTGAACGGGCCCGATCATCAAATTCAAAACTCATTTCACGATTAATATAATACTCATTATTTTTCACTATATTATTTGGTCCATAATTTACTAGTTTGAAGGCTTCGATTTTTTCACTACCAGATTGCTTACAAACATCCCAACCCGCTGAAGTAGTACTGCAGACCATAGACTTCAAGGCATTTGTTGGTCTTTCTCTATAAGGCTCTACAATATCTGATTCGTTATAATGATGTTCACTGACTTCAGTGACTCGACTTAAAAAAGGATTGCAGGGTTCTGATTTTTTAACTTCTGTCATTTGTGAGATGACTTTTTTGTCCAGGATTGCTGCAGCAGTTTTTGCAACTTGTGCAATATCAGATTGAGCTGATTCTTCGGGGTCTTGTATGGCCTTTTGACTTTTTGTTAAGATTCCTTTTTTAATTTTATTATTATCTTTTGATCCCAGCTCGCTAGAGTCGACTTCGTGATTTTTTGAATCTATTAATTTTATCAATGGAGCTTTTAAATTGTAATAGACCCAATAGGATTTTCCAGATTGCGACCCATTTTCAATTTTGAGTTTAAGTCCATAATTGCCTGAAGCAAATTTTTGAGTTTCAAGAACTTCACCTCGAACTCCCAAGGCCAGCTGAGTTTCAATGTTATTTGCTTTATCTTTAAAATTTGCACTTTTTCTGGCGTTTAAAAAAGCTACAAGTTCTACATGTTCTCCGATGGAGAGCGATAGAAACATAGTTAGGATTATAAATAGTAAAACGCTTTGGTATTGTGAATTTTGTTTTATCATTTTTTTATTATAGCCAATTTTTTTTATCTAATCATTTCGTAAATAAAATGAGTAATTTTTTCTTAAAGCTTTTTAGTCGGTTAAATTTCTTTGTAGAATCTATTTAAAAGTGAGCTAAAATATTAAAAGAATATAAAAAATGACCGTTAAGTAATTATAAACATTTTAAAAACTGTTTTAAGAAAAAAAGACAAGGAGTCTTATCATGAATTTGGTTGAAGTATTTAAGCAAGGTGGCTTTATTATGTACCCGTTGCTTATTTTCTCTGTTGTACTTTGGACTGTTGCTATTCAAAAAATTTGGTTTCTCATTAATTTCAATAAGCAGGCAAAATATTTTTTTGATGAAGGAATGAGAATTGTAAAATCAAAGCGATTCAATGAAATGGAATGGCTTTATAAGAATTGTCCAGAAATAATTGCAAAGCCTCATTCAGCTATATTTGAGGATTCAAATTCTCAAGAAGAATGGGATGCGAGAATGCAAAGAAGATTAAATGAAACAACTCAAGGCTTAAAGAAAAATCTTTGGGTCCTTGGTACTATTGGCTCGTCAGCTCCATTCGTCGGTCTTTTTGGAACAGTTTGGGGTATCATGGGTTCATTTAAAGCTATTGGTGTTGCTGGAAAATCGGGATTTGCTGTTGTTGCTGGAACAATCTCAGAAGCCCTTGTAGCGACAGCTGCTGGTATTTTAGTCGCAGTTTTTGCTGTTATGTTCTACAACTATTTGCAAGTAAAAGTAACAGAAACTCTCAATGAATTTAAAAATGGTTTAGGAGATTTAACTGAATCTTTTAATGCAGCTAAAAAATAATTGAGCGTTCAACTTAAGAAAATGTGAACTAAGGAGCCCCTTATGGCCATGGGAAATATGAATCAAAGCTCTGGAGACGAAGAAAATATTGTCTCAGAAATTAATATGACTCCGCTTATCGATATAATGCTAGTTCTTTTGATTATTTTTATGGTGACTTCAACAGCTGCACTTGAATCGGGTCTTGATATTGAACTTCCAAAAACTACAATTACCAATGAGAAGCCATCGGGAGAAATCCTCATCCTGACATTGGATAAAGAAGGAAAGATTGCGATTCAAGGAAAAACTGTAACGGAAGCGGAATTGCCCGCTAAATTAGCAGCAATGCTAAAAGAGTTAAAGACTGAATCAGTTATTCTTGAGGGCGATACAAAAGCCTATTTAGGAAAAGCTGTTGAACTGATGGATTTGGCTAAAAGTGCTGGAGCTAAAAACTTTTCAATCGCTGCTGAAGAAGATCCAAATAAGAAAAAATAAGACTTCGTAATTTAAATTGAGCAGATAAAGGTAGAAAGAAGAAAAAATATGGGCGCAA
This sequence comes from Bacteriovoracaceae bacterium, assembly GCA_947448205.1. Classification (GTDB taxonomy): domain Bacteria; phylum Bdellovibrionota; class Bacteriovoracia; order Bacteriovoracales; family Bacteriovoracaceae; genus Bacteriovorax. Next base: position 3,631 of record CANFNL010000096.1, on the reverse strand, counting down.
TAAAAAAACCGATATACATCTCTCCTCCAGGAGAGAGCAAGATGGAAATTGAAACTAAACGATTCAATAAGCGAGCGCTTGTTGGAAGTATTATTATTCATCTTTTCTTTTTTCTCCTTAAGCTCCCTCATCTTGAACTAACTCATAAAATTCACGATAATCCAAAACTTATTCCCATCTCTATGAAAATGATCACACCGCCAGCAAAATCGACAATTATTAAAAAAGTAGTTGTTGCAGCTGAACCCGAAGTCGTTAAAGCAGAAAAGTCAGAGAAATTTAAAAATGGAACTGATCGGGTTGTCGAAAAAGCAAAAGTTCTTGGTGATAAAACTTCCAAAAATACAGAACCTGTCCAAAAAGGTGATCCAAAATCTAGTCAAAAGACTGCCTATAAACCTGGAACTGAAGTGAGAAAATCTGCCAAGACTACTCTTGGTAGTGGTTCTGCTTCTAGTGCTGTAAAATCAGTTGATAATAATGCTGGAGGCTCTGGCGATACCTACAAAGGTGTCGACATGACTAATGTTACTGACTCTATCATCAAGCGAGGGACTGGTATAAACCGTCTAGCGGAGAAAGGGGCTAAAGATGATGGGGGAGCAGGTAGAGGTCATGGGGGAGGTATAGGCGATGGTATTGGCGGAGGCAGCGGTGATGGCTTTATTACTGGATCTCCTAACGGTACGGCCAATATTGCTAAAGTCGCAACAAATGTTGGAAGTTTAACTGGAGCCGCTAAGGGTTCAATTAACTCCCAAAAAGGTTTTGATGGCCTAGCAACTAAGGGATCTATTATGGTTGCAGGAGTTCCTATTGAAAAAATTGCTCTCTCAACTATTGATCCCGAAGTTATCAGAAGATTGCTTCGTGATAATATTCCTCAATTTAGATCTTGTTATCAAAAAGAATTAGATGTGGCCTCTGCTCCTGAAGGTTTTCAGGGTGTGATGAATCTTAGATTTTTTATTGGAAACGAAGGACGAGTGCAAAAATCGGCCATTACTTCAGATGAAATTCCTTCCGATGGAGTTCGTAAATGTATGAAAAATGTTCTCGAAGGAATTAAATTCCCGGCCCCTCGAGGGGGAAGATCAGTTGAGGTTTATCAACCGATTAATCTCTACCCAAAACGCATGTAAAAATTAAAGAGTACTAATAAGAGAGAATTCTTTTTCACTTACCGGATTAATTGAAAGGCGAGAGCCTTTTTGAACTAATGGCATGCCTGATAATTCTTTAACTGATTTGATCGTTGCTAGTGAAATGAGTTTATCAAATTTTTCTACAAATTCAACTTCTACCATAAACCATCTCGGATTTTCTAAGGTTGCTTTTGGATCGTAGTAATCACTTTTTTTATCAAATTGAGTCGGATCGGGATGTGACTCTTTTGAAATTCTCGCAAGTCCCGCTACACCAGGTTCTTCACAACTTGAATGATAGAAAAGAACCATATCTCCCTTTTTCATTTCATCGCGCATGAAATTTCTTGCTTGATAATTTCTTACACCATCCCAACCTGATTTATTTTTAATTTTTAAATGATCAATGGAAAAGACATCGGGTTCGCTTTTCATTAGCCAGTATTTCATAGTGATCTCCAAAAAAATCTTTTTTTCATTTTGGCATTTTTAAAAGATTTTGAGAAGTTTCATCGGATCTCTTTCAATATTTTTTTCTCTATTTTTTTCACTGTTTTCTATACTTTCAAAACCCACTTTTTTTTCATCCTCTATTCTCTTCTTTTTCTTTAAAGACTCTTTTTCTTTTTTTAGTTTTTCAGTATTTTTCTCAAGATTAAAATCGAGAGATTTTTGCTGATTAGATCCAATCAGCGAATGATCAATGGATGCATTGACGTCATTATGATTAAGCTTATTGTCGCCTAAAAAATTTTTAAGTGTATGACCCTTTGGATCTATGATCATTCTTTATTCTAACTTGTTAGCTAAATATTCTCAAAAGTATCTTAAAACTTTGGCATTCTAAGCTTTTACTTAGCTAAACTAAAGTCTCAATAAGGTCTGCTTTGACTCTTTATGGCCGCATTTTGAGGCATAGGATATTGCTATCTAGGAGGCAATTTTTGTTGGGAAGAAATTCCACCACTCAACCGGATCATCCTCTAGCAAACGAAGACAGAGCTCTGGAGACCAGCGGGGCTTTTTAGGATTTTTTAAAAGCTTAAGGCCTGAAGCCTTAAGAGATTTTGATCCCTTGGCGGTATTGCAGAGCTTACAGCAAGTGACGACGTTTTCCCAGTTAGTTGCACCATTTTTTGAAACAGGCACGACATGATCAAACGTGAGTTCATTGGCCGGTAGCCTAAGCGAGCAGTATTGACACTGAAACTGATCTCGGTAGAAAACGTTCATGCGGGTGAATTTAACATTTAAAGTGAGTTTATGGGTTTGGAAAAGCCTTAAGACTTTAGGTAACTTATAGGACGTTGAGACCGTACGAATAAGTTTGTCTTCGTAGTGATCGACCACCTCGGCCCTTTGGGTTAAATAGAGAACCATGGCTTTTTGCCAGGATACAATTTTAACCGGAAAATAGTTGCAATCCAAAAGCAACGTTCTCATTCTAGTCATTATAGCATGAATTTAAAGAGACAAATGAGATGTCATTTTATTTAACATTTTTTGCCACTCGATGTGCCCTATACTTGCCTCATCTATCATCAAGTGGTGGTATTTTTTAGGATGTTGAGTTACTTTGTTGGTGACTTCATGACACTGCAGAGAAGAAAAAAGAGCGTAGTGGTTTTTGATTTTTTCAATATCCAGTAGTTCATCTTTTGGGTCAGAGATGATCAAGACTGGTGAGCTAATATGAGCATCTGCTTTTTTTAATTTTTTTAGCACTGCTAGTATTTCGCTCCTAATGCTTTCCATAATTCTATATTCTATAAGAGAAGTTTTACCTCTTATGCGATAATCTTCTAAGGCAAGACTTGGCAGCCAAGCCCTTGGCATTATCCAGGAAAATTTAGCTGGTAGTCGTGAAAGCCATTTCATCTCTAGGGGAATTGCTATAAAAATAACTTTATTGATTTTGTGATAGTTGTGAGTAACAAGGTAGCGAAGTGTTAACAAAGCTCCCAAAGAATAACCAATAAGAAAAAGTGGACGTTCAAGAATTTCTGCCTGCTCAAGCGCCGCATGATAGCCATCATCAAATTTTTCTATCCAGTTTTTAGGATTTTCGGGAAGCGCCAGTCTGTAGACATCACATTTTTTTGCTGCAAAAAATTGCGCTAGAGAATCCATTTTAGAAGGGCGAAGATTTAGGCCATGGATCAATAAGATAACGGCAACAGTATCTTGTTTGAATTCACTATAAAACCATTTTGATTTTTCATTCGTCTTCATTACTTTCATGCTCTTCTTTTTGGGCAGCAAATATTTTAATTTTTTTCTTATCTATTTTTAATTGATAATTAAAGTCTTTGATCTTTGTTATTTGATAACATCGATCTTTAAAAATTTTATCTAACTGCTTTTTCTCATCTGGAGTAAAGAGTGTAATGGCCTCTCCACCTTTATCATGACGAGCAGTTCTACCGATACGATGAACGTAGGATTCAAAGCTCTCAGGTGGAGTATAGTTGATCACAAGCGTAACA
>CANFNL010000095.1 GCA_947448205.1 Bacteriovoracaceae bacterium | reverse complement strand
ACTTCTGGGGAAGCGCTGCTTCCCCAGAAGTCTCCTGGAACCTATATATCCGAATTCATAGTGATAACGTTATCCTCATTTAAAGAAGAAGCACGAAGTGGAATAACATTTGAAGCAAAAGTTCTTCCATGCGTGTGTGACCTTTTATCATAATGAATTTGCCCTTCTGATCGCTCCCCTTCCTCTTTACAAGAAATGCACTGAGTGGCCACTGGACGTGCTCTAAGACGGGTTATTTCGATCTCACCATCGCATTCATCACATAGACCAAAAGTTCCATTCTTTATTTTAAATAAGGCACCATCAATTTTTTTTAATAAAAAAGATTGTCTACCTAGGAGTTTTAAATTCATTGCTCTTTCTTGATCTACTAGACTGAGATCAACTTCATCACCTTTTTCTAAATTTAAATTTTTATCTTCGAGTTTCATTTCATTCAAAGTGTTCTTCTTGAGTTCTAAAAAAAGATTTTCAAATTGTGCTAGAAGTTTACTATCCATAGTGTACTCCTTAAAAATTAAACTACTTCAATCCTTGAATTCTGATAACGAAACATCCTCTTTCGTAAAAAACTTCTTCCTGAAGTCTCTCGACATAAGCTGTTGCGAGGTTCGTGCCATAATATATTATGAAAATTAGGATTGAAAAGGATCAAAAAGTCCCTGATTGATTAAAGATTTATTTAATCAGGGCCACTTTCTATTTTGCTAGAAGTGTTATTGTGCCCACTTTTATAAATTTTTCATTTATTGAATAAAAATGCTTGGAAGTTTTGGAAAAAATATAGAAATAGAAAAAGTATTGAAAAATACAAAAAAGGCGTACTTTCTTAGGTTGTTTGTAGAGAACACCCTATGAAAGTACGCCAATTTAAAGATATTTTTAAGTCATTTTGTGTATCTCTTAATTAGATATTTTTTTATACGACTGCAGCGGTGGATGAAGCCAGCGGTAAGATTTCCTGTGTTGATCCATAGAGATAGTGAAAATTCCATTTTCATTTTTTTGTGTCTTCATGGTCTCTCCTCATTTATTTTTCTTGCGAAAAAGTTATTTTAACGTCCCTGTTTTCTACTCTCTTCCATCCATAGAAGAGATGATCTGTCTTAAACCCATCCTAGATTTAAGCTTTCTCTACATTTTTATAAGCCAATAACATGCCAAAACTCTAGAGGAGTAGTTTTATGCAATATTCATTTGTTAATGCATTGATGGGTGTATTACGACACTCTTAATATGATCGATTTGGCCCTATTGATGAAAGTATAAGTGACACCACAAAGCTTATTAGACGTATTTTTCTGATGAATCTTTATTAATAATCAATTGGCCTTTATCAATTTTCTTTCTGACGACAATCATAATTCGCTCTTGGGCTTCCTCTACTTTTGAAGCAAGTTGAAGGGGCCCCATTAAAATCTCTTCCATTTCTTGGCGCATTCCTCGCGGTGAATTTTGTAATACAAAATCCTTTAGATCATTCGATGATATTCGCAAAGCCAATCCCATATCGGCAACTTTAATTTCTCTTAGAAGCTCTATGAGCATCATTTGCGTAAGGTATTTTAAGTCCTCGAAGGTGTACATATTTTTATGAAGCACTTCCGCCATGCGTGGATCTTTTTTTGAAATTAGCTCTAAGACCTTTTCTCGAGCTGACGCCGATAAACCTGCAAGCATTTTAGCAGCTTCTTTGACTCCACCTTGAAACTTAACCATAAAACTTCCTTTAAGCGTGAGGATTCTCTTTTATTAAATAATTTTGTACGTAATCAGTTATCGATTCTTCAAGGCCTGTGAACTGAAAACCTTCTAAGGCCATCATTAACTTTGTCGTATCCGCCTGAGTATAATACTGATACTGAGAGCGAAGTTCACTAGGCATTTCAATAAATTCAATTTTAGGAGCAATTCCCATGGCCTTAAAAGTAGCCTTGGTAAGATCCAGAAAAGACCTAGCCTTTCCAGTTCCTAAATTATAAATGCCGGAAAAACGAGCTTTATCTGGATCAGCGAGTTCAATCATCGCTCTAATGACATCTTTCACATAAATAAAATCTCTAAGCTGCTCTCCATCTTTGAATTCAGTCTTGTAAGATTTAAAAAGATTAACTGATCCGCTACTTTTTATTTGTTCAAAAGATTTATGCACCAGCGAGCGCATCTCTTCTTTATGATATTCATTAGGACCAAAGACATTAAAAAATTTTAAGCCAAACCAATGTTCGGGTTTATTAACCTCTTTTAATACCCATTCATCTACCAGTTGCTTTGAATACCCGTAAGGATTTAAAGGCATAAGATTGGGGATGGTTTCGTGATTGTCGTTATAACCAGACTCCCCTGCTCCATATGTAGCAGCAGAGCTTGCGTAAATAAATGGAATATTTTTTGTAGCAGCAAATCGAAACAGAGCCTGGGTGTAGGCCACATTGTTTTTCATTAAAAAATCCATATTGAGCTCGGTTGTACTTGAACAAGCTCCCATATGAAACATAAGATCAGTTTCTGCAATCAAATCATCGTAATCGCCATTAAAGAGTTCATCTGCATGAATATACTCAAGGTATTTTATTCCTCGTAAGTTTTTCCATTTCGTCGAGCTCTCTAATTTATCCACAATGACTAAATCTGCATGCCCCAAAGCATTTAATTGCTTGGCAAGAACACTACCAATAAAGCCTGCGCCCCCAGTAATTAAAATCATACATTTTCCTTCTGCAATACATTTGTGCGAATCATTATTCCTGAAAAAACAAATAAGACTAATAATTTTACCGAATCAAAACTTCGATAAAGATTGTGATAAAATGTGTGTTGTTTTTGAAAGACTTCATACATTGGGTCAGTAACCGCAATTTTATGAACCATAATTCCTGCTTGAGTAATTTGTGGGGTCATATAAAAAGTATAAAAAAAAGCTAGAAGCAACAAGGCTGCTGATAAACTGATAAGTCCTTTTGATTTTTTTTCACTTGATAATAGTCCTAGTAAAATAATAGCGCCTAAAAAAATTTCAAAACAATTAAAACGACCAAAAACGCTCATGCCTACTTTGCCAGCCTCTTCAAGGCTTGAAACATTTTTAAAGACAGTAGGAATTGTAACGATATCCACTAAGACAGACATAAAAAGCCAACTGATTAAAAAAGGAAGAACTAACTCAGCTAAAATTTTTTTTATTATTTTCATCAATTGTCCTATTTGTTGTCTTTCATGTGAACTCGGTACAGGTATGGATGTACAATTAAAGCAACTGCTAAAACGCCAACTTCATAGAGAATGCAAAGAGGAATCCAAACTGAGAGCATTGAGATAACATCTGGAGGTGAAAAAATAGCCGCCACAATAGAGAGCCCCACATAAACGTAGCGACGAAATTTTCGCAACATCTGCTTTGTGACCAACCCCATGAATCCTAAAATTAAAAGTAAGTTAGGAAATTGAAAAATGATTCCTAAAAATATCAAAATCTGACTGGCCGAACTCACATAATCGCGAAGATTTATATTGGCCTGGACATCTGTTACTCCAAGCATCGCCAAAAATTTAAATCCAAAAGGAAAAGCCACATAATAACCAAAGATCATACCCAAAAGAAAAAGAAAAGCTCCAAGAACCATAAATGGTCTAACCGCTTTAATTTCATGAGGGTGAAGCCCCGGCTTAATGAAGCGCCATATTTGATGAAACCAAAGTGGCGACGAAATCATAATAGCCCACCAGATGCTCACATCAACTTGAACCCAGGCTTTTTCAAAAATACTGTGGTAAACAATGACTCCGGCCTTAGTCTCATGCAAAGAAGCTCTAAGCGGCTTTAAGAGCCATTCGGTTATTTGATCAACATAAATGGTTGTTCCTACAAAAGTCACTGCTAGGATGATGACGATTCTGACGAGCATTGCTCGAAGCTCTTCTAAATGTTCCCAAAAGCTCATCTGTTTCAACTGATTACCCCAAGTCTTTTTATTGCTGTAATTATAGGAGAACTATATACTTAGAGTGGATATTTGTAAAAGTGGGATTTTTCAAGGATTCAAGCTATGCGCTCTTATTATTTAACTGTTTTGTTAGCTACGGTCAGTGCCTTTTTCTCTAGTACCGAGATTTATGGAGCACCAAACCAACTTCTCCAATGCTTGGCAAAAGAAGAAAGCCAGCTTCACAAAGAAAAGGCCCAGGGTGTGCTTTATCGTCTAAATCAAGATTTTATCAACGAGCTGGCAAGCTCCAACGACATTAATTTAAAAAATGTTTATATCAGTGAAATTTGCCATAGCAAAACGACTTCACCTACCATAGCTCTTTTGCACTTACTACTTATTAAAGAAAGTGAAATCTATGACCTAACATTATCTGAAGTCGATCCTGCTATGAGAGCTTTTAAAATGAATTATATTAACGAATTTCAAAAGCAAGTACCTCATTTTTTTATCCAATTTCTCTCAGGCCTTCAAGCTGAAATGGCCACTCCCGACTGCCTGGCTAAGGCCATACCTGAGTTGAATTATTTTAATGAACGCTTAAAATATCTCGAAGAAGAAATGAGCACTCATGAAGTTATGAAAGACAAAACGAAAATCGATATCATTTTTTCGAAATTAAAAGATCTCTCATCAATTAAAGCCAACTGCTCACTGCAGGCCAGCCGAGAATTAAGAAAATTAAAAAGCAAGATGAAGAAAAAAGAGGACTCCAAACTTTGAATGGAGATACTCAGCTAAAGCATCGAGAATTTTTTGAAATCTATTGGAATCTTGCCCTTCATCTTTATTTGCCTTTACACTAAGCCAAAGATGAAAGCCTTCAATATTTACAAATTCGATTTCATAGTGAGCATTGAGATTTTCTCGTATCATCCACTCATTTTTTAATTCATCCAAAAGAATGATAAGCTTTGCTGGATAATTCCCTTTAATTTTTATCCATCGACCATCAGCACCAACTCTACTTTGAGAGTGTTGGAGTCCTAAAATTTTTCCATTTTTTTCTCTTACCTCTTGCATCTCTTTAACGATATGTAAGCGGCAACTGCCACAGGCGGAAGTGGCCATTGTTTCAGCAATTAAATGAGGTAAGTCATAATCAGAGCGAGCTAAAATTTTTGTCTTAATATCTTTTTTGCTGACTCCAAAACACAAACAAAGGACATCTCTAGTTGCCTCAAGCGTAACATTGGCACCTAAGTAATCATCAATAGCCTCTTGAAGCAGCCAGAGTCCTAATGAAGTGAGAGCCTTAGTCTCATTCTCAAGGATCCGCTCGTCATTTAACACTAATCTTGAAATACTTTTAGCATAAGTGAGAGTTTGATTTATCACTTTAGTTTTTATCTCTTCGAGTTCAGCTTGATAATGAGTTGCCAGCTCTCCTGAAAAAGAAAAATCGACAATTAATTGCCGCTTTAAATCTATGTCTAGATAGAGATTGAGTTTTTCTTTAGTTAGACAATGCTGGTAAAAGGCAGACGCATTATACATTAGGTAATTTCATCACTTCTAAGAGTTAAAATCTCATGACCTGTAGGCGTAACTAGTATAGTATGTTCAAATTGCGCTGACCATTTTTTATCACGCGTAACAACTGTCCATCCATCTTTTAGCAGTTTTCCCTCTTTTGCTCCGATATTTATCATTGGCTCAATAGTGAAGGTCATCCCAGGCTTCATTTCAGCACCAGTGCCTTTTTTCCCCACATGAACAACTTGCGGAGCTTCGTGAAACTCTCTACCAATACCATGACCGCAGTAATCTTCTACAACTGAATAGCCAAAAGAGTAAGCAATTTCTTGAATGATTGCTCCTATATCGCCAATATGACCGCCAGGCCGAACAGTTTTGATTCCTTCGCGCATACAAAGGTAGGTGATCTCAACTAATTTTTTAACTTCAGCAGAAACATTTCCAACTAGAAAAGTCTTATTGGTATCACCGTGAAATTTATTTAAATAAGTGGTGACATCAATATTTAAAATATCACCATCTTTTAATATGTCAGTCTTGGCAGGAATTCCATGACAGATGACTTCATTTAATGAGGTGCAAACTGATTTGGGAAAACCGTGATAGTTGAGTGGGCTTGGGTAAGCACCATTTTTAGTTATATAGTCATGACAGAGCAAATTGAGCTCTTCCGTACTAACCCCTGGAACGACAAAGGGTTCGATATACTCTAAAGTCTGGGCCGCTAATTTTGAAGTTGCACGCATTAATTCAATTTCTCGAGACGATTTGATAGAAATCATGGTCAATCACCTAATATTACGCTGGTTAATATCCTATACATTTTACAGGATCAATTGTGTCAATTCTGGTTTCAGTTAGAATTTACCCTAAATAAGAAGGAACGAAAAATGAAAACTTTGCTGATTCTATTCATTATTCTATCGACACTGACTGATGGGCTTTACGCAGTAGAAAATAATCCTTCCAATCATCGGCCCACAAAAGACATTTACAATGGCCAAAACCCTATTACCAAATCTAATGATGAGCTCGAGCGCATAGTGATAAAATTCCAAAATCCATTAAAGAATTTAGATGAAAATATGGAGAGCTATCTTCAACTCTTGGAGATTTTTAACAGATTCAAGAGCTTTGATGTAGAATTTACCAAGACTCTTTTAAATAAAGTCAAAAACCAAGAAGCCCTCTCTGGCAATGAACTCTATCTTCTGCGAAAAACTATTACGACTTATTATAAAATAAATAAAAAGATGTTGGATTTTGCCAAAGTTTATGACTTTGGTGGCTTTAAAATGTCCAAGACAAATGTTTTTGGCGACAATAACCAAGCTGCTATAAAAGCTCATCTAATTTGGCTATCTGGTCATTTATTAGTCCTCAATCACCTAGAAGAAATGCACGAGATTCTCTACGAAAATGATGGAGTCTTTCGAAGAATTGTGAAGAGTGCATTAGTAGATAAAGATTCTGAAAATTCCAGCGCCGATAAAACATTAAACGATATCATTAAGATTAATTCATACTCGGTAGACGTTGGTAAAAGCTTAAAGTTTTCTCAACAGATTAATTTAGTGATGTCCATAAGCAAGGAGCTGAAAAAAAGTCTAAATGCTGATAAATCAGCAAAAGATTTAATCGATGAAATAATTAATAACCCAACAGCAAAGACTTTAGTACGAGGAAAAACAGAATTTGCTTTGGAACATTTTACAATTCAAGATATTTTGATTGAGGCATTTAATAAATTTAGTGGGTGGTTAAGTGGACTTTTTGGAAATGCGGCAGGTTCGGTAAAATGGCGAAAAGGGCATCTCTACCAAAATCAAACGGCCTTAGAAATAGCCCGAGAAAACCTAAAACCGATGGATATCTTATTAGAGAAAAGTCCATTTATTTTAACTGATAAATTTATTCCAGGCTATTTTGGCCATACAGCAGTGTATCTCGGAACAAGAGCTCAATTAGAAGCTATTGGTATGTGGAATCATCCTGATATTATCGCTTACCAAAAGAGTATTATCGCTGGCAAAGTCATTCTTGAAGCTGTTCGCTCCGGTGTGCACTTAACGAGTCTTGAAGATTTTATGAATATCGATGAATTTATGATCATGAGAAAAGAAGATGCCCTAAATTCAGAAACTGTATTGATTCAACAAATCTCCAGGGGGATGGAACAAATAGGAAAAAAATATGACTTCAATTTTGATATTACAACCTTAGACAAAATTGTTTGTTCAGAATTAGTTTATATCTTTTTTGGAAACGTCCGCTGGCCTACACTCTACCGCTTGGGGAGACCAACCATTACCCCTGATGATATAGCGGAAATACTATTTCAAAAGAATACTCGATTTCATGATATTAATATTATGATCTCCAAAGAATATCACAGAATTAACTTGGAAAATCTTGATTATATAGCCAACGAACTAAATTATGAATTGAGAAAAAATGATGGCTCACCCATTTTAGATAAGATAGATGATAAGAATGACCCAAACAATACATACTGGAAAAAAGAAGAAAAATGCTATACTGTTTCTGATAACAGCACTAAGAGTGGAAGTTTTAGCAATGACTTAAATAGTGCTGCCATTAGGAGAGCTTGCAAAATAACTTATAAAAAATTTTACTATGACGAAAAAAATGACCTCTAAATTCCTCGTTAAAAGGCTAAGTAAATCTCCCTACTTTCTAGATTCTTTTTTTGAATATGAAAGTAAGATTATTTCTGGAACACCAAATGTAGAAATGTTGCCAATGTCTTCCACGGAATTGGCAGATATCCTGATCACCAACACTCATACAAAAGTTGAATCTCTCAGTTGTGATCAATTAAGTAAATGCAAACTGATGATTCACCCCAATTCAGGATATGATAATTTCACTACAACTTTTGTCAAAAATAACCATTTCCCAATTATTATTGGAAACCCTATCCGCGCTCATGCCGTGACCAATTTTATTCTAACTGCACTCTTTAATCATTTTGGACAAACCCCCACAGAGACAAAATGGAATCAATCGCGGCATTGGAAGCGAAAACTTCTTTCGGAATCTAAAATTCTCCTGATTGGGCAAGGTCATGTTGGCTCTCTATTAAAAAAAAGCCTCTCACCTCTGGCCAAAGAGCTTAGAGTTTATGATCCCTATATTAATAAAACTCCTTTGGAGCTAAAAGAAATTGATGTCATTATTCCCGTCTGCAGTTTAAATGCTAAAAACCAATATATGATAGATCGTCACTTTCTCTCTCAATGCAATAATGATTTTCTCATTATCAATGCAGCTAGAGGACATTTAGTTCATACAACAGAATTAATTGAAGTATTAAATGAGCAACCAAATGCCTTTGCAATTCTCGATGTTTTTGAAAAAGAGCCAATGGATTTTAGTTTATTTGCTAAGACTCCCAATGTAAAACTGAGCTCTCATATGGCGGGTGTATTTACCTCTATCGATACTGCCACTATTAGTTTCGAAGAAAATTGTATTCGTGATTTTACGACTATGGATCCTCTGGAGTTTGAAAGAAAATATAAAAAATTAATTTTAAAACATCGTTTGATTGAAGATGATTTTTTAATTTAAATAGGAACTAATTCAATGAATGAAGTCAGTCGCAAAGAATTTCTCTCAAAAATAAAACACTACATGACTCCACCGGGTGAAGGTGTATTCACCGTTCATACTGCCAGTGATAAGCGCCAAAGCTTACAAAAAAAAATGTATGGACCAGACGCAGTTGCACACAAGCGCGTGCGGGCAATATGGGAAGAAAGCCTGGAGAAAACTCTTCCACTTTCAAATTGTGTCATTTTAGGAATTCCCTCTGATTGTGGTGGAGGAATTCAAAGAGGCGCCAATTGGGGACCTCTGTATCTTCGGGAATCACTAATAAATTCTAGAGAAAATCTTAAAGCTTATGATATTGGAGATGTTCGAGTTGTTCCTCACCTCTTACATGACAAGTACCTAAACCAAGAAACTATAGAAAATTGTAGACTGGCGCTCTATCAAAATAAAAAAGTAAATTTACCAGTCTCACCCTTATCAATCGCTTATGATTTTGCTAAAAATTTTCATCAGCAATTTCCAGCGAAAAATCTTTTTATGATCGGTGGAGATCACTCTGTAAGCTATCCGATGGTCAGGGCCTATCTTGAAGCTAAGAAGATTCAAGGAAAAAAAGTAGCACTTATTCACTTCGATGCTCATACTGATTTACTTGAAGAGCGCATGGGAATTGATCTATGTTTTGGGACCTGGACGAGTCAGATTTTACCTTATTTAGAAAGTCCACAACATTTAGTTCAGCTAGGAATTCGGGCTTCTGGAAGAGATCGAGGCCATTGGGAGACAAAATTTGGATGTATGCAGATCTGGAGTGAAGAAATTATAGCAAAGGGTGCTGGAGTTATTGCCGAGCAAGTAATCGCTCACTTAAAAAACCTGGCCATAGAAGAAATCTATATTAGTTTTGATATAGACTGCCTCGATCAAGAATATGCAGGGGCCACTGGAACCCCGGAGCCTAAAGGCTTATCGCCACATGAACCAATGCTTATTATGCAATCTCTTTTTGAAAATTTCAAAATTACAGGTTCCGATATAGTAGAGATTGCTCCATTAGTGAGAGCTCCTTATATAAAACAAATTGAACCAGAAACGACCCTTTTGGTAGCTAGCTCTCTGGCCACTTTTCTGATTCAGGCTATGGGGCTCACAAACTAAATGGCAATCACTGCTTTTCCCCAAATAGATACTGCTGATGAACACGGGCTTTTAGCTCTGGGAGGAGACTTAGAAATTGACTCTCTTTTGCTGGCTTATTCACAAGGAATTTTTCCTTGGCCAATTTCAAAAGAGTATCCTCTTGCTTGGTTTTCTCCTGATCCACGTGGAATTTTATTTTTTGATAAACTTCATCTTTCTAAAAGTTTGAGAAAGTTTTTGAAAAAAAATCCTTATGAAGTCAAAATGAATACTAATTTCGAAGCGGTAATAATGAACTGTGCAACAGTGAAAAGATTAGATCAGCCCTCTACTTGGATCACTCAAGAGATTATCAATGCCTATATAGATCTTCATCGCTTGGGTTATGCTTATTCTGTAGAGACTTACTTGGATGATCGATTAGTAGGCGGAGTCTACGGTGTTTGTATCAATCGTTTCTATTCTGGCGAATCAATGTTTCATTCAGAAGATAATGCATCAAAGATCGCTTTAGTATCTTTAATGTATATGCTTCATCAAAGAGAGATTGGCTGGCTTGACACTCAAATGGTTACACCAGTAGTGAAGACTTTGGGAGGACTAGAGATTCCCAGAGAAACCTTTATCAAAATGTT
>CANFNL010000094.1 GCA_947448205.1 Bacteriovoracaceae bacterium | reverse complement strand
CATAAAATTGTAAGATATTTTCATAATGCAGGTGGTGATTTTTGCAAAAGATTCAAAATGAAGTGATTCTTGAGTTGACAAAAAAACTAGAGTTTTTTTTTGGTCCTAAGGTTTCATTTTTATTAAAAATGGAACAAAAAAAGGACCAAAGCTTTGTCACTGAAATCGATTTGTTTGTATCCGATCTGCTAAAAGCAAAATTAAATAATCACCCTGAGTACAAGAATTACAGCTTCTTTTGCGAGGAAGATTTTAAAGAATTCCAATTTCCATGTGCCATTCTAGATCCCATTGATGGAACTAGAGAGCTAATCAAAGGTCGTCCAGAGTGTGCAGTTTCCCTGGCCCTAATGAAGTCACATTTTATCGACGATCCCGAGAACTTTGCGTGGCTCTACAATCCCTTTAGTGGCTTCTCACTTGATAGCTATGCTCCTTTTGTAGCATCCTTAGATAAATCAGTTCAAAAATTATTAACATTTGTTTCAAGATCTGAGTTTCATAAAGGTCACTACCATAAATATTTGAATCATCCTCAAATAGATATTACGCCAAGAGGAAGTATTGCCTTTAAGTTGGGACTATTGGCCTCAGGAGCATGTGATTTTATCATAAGCTTAGAGCCTAAGAATGTTTGGGATATAGCCGCTGGAACAATACTTTGTTCTCAGAGAGGGATATATTTTTATGAAGATGGAATAAAAATTACAACCCTTGATAGACAAAACTATTCGGGTGCCCTTATCTGGGCTCCAGAGGTCATCGCTCCGCAAATTCTTGAGCTCTTTAAGCCCGAATTCAAAAATGAAAAAGAGCAGTTCAAAAAAGATATTTTGGATTAAAAAATGAACCTCACCCATTAAGTTGAATTTTCCAAAAACTTAATTAGTGAGGTTCAAATGAGCATTTCCTATTTTAACAAAATAACAAATATTAAAGCACCTATATTAATCACAGGCCCTTCTGGCACAGGTAAATCAAAAATGGCAAAAAAAATTTTTGAAAAATCTAGAATTTTTAAAGAAAAGTTTTTAACACTACACCTTGCAAGTCTCAAGGAAGATCTCTTAGAAAGCGAGCTTTTTGGACACAAGAAAGGAGCCTTCACTGGTGCTAACGAAAATAAAGTTGGTTATTTTCAAGATGTAGGTAAAGGAACTCTTTTCTTAGATGAAGTTGGAGAACTTTCACTAGAGGCACAAAAAAAACTTCTCTATCTTTTAGAAGAAAAAAAATTTACACCAATAGGATGCACTCATGCTATGAATTTTCAGGGGCGTCTGATAATGGCAACTAATAAAGACTTAAAAGCAATGGTAAGTGAAGGTCAATTTCGCGAGGATCTTTTTTATAGGTTAAATGTCTTTCAAATTAAGCTTGAACCTATTTGCAAAGACAAAGAGAAATTAGCTATCGAGATTGAGAATCTCTTTGAAAAACTAAAAAGCGAGTACTTTAAAGAAGAACTAGTTATGACTTTGCAGTTGCGCCATTTGTTAATTAATTCAGAATGGAGGGGCAATTACCGAGAGTTGAAAAATTGTCTCGAGTATTTAGTTGCTATGTCTGATGGATTACAATTAGAGATAAAAGACTTACCAGAGGGTTTTTTAAATGTTGTGCCACTAGAGAAATCTACGACTGAAAATTTTATCTCAAATTTCCCTGAAGATTTCAATATGGCGATTGAAAATTTTGAGAAATGGTATTTGAGCATGATGTTTGAGAGATTTTCAGGTCGAGTTAATCAGACGGCAAGAGTTTTGGGAATAAGTAAGACTACCCTCATAAGTAAAGCTAAAAAATATCAAATAAATACACTTCAAATAAGAGCAGTCGCTAGCGTGGAAATGGCAAGAAATAAAGCTGCGTAAAAATTACATTTCATTAGTAGATTGCGTTGACTTTAAGTTGAAAGAGGAGGAAAAATCAGTCAATTATTGAAAGGGAAATTGGGGGTAAAATTTATGCTTTTTAGAAGAGCTATGCTTATGCTATGTGGGATTTTTTTCACCTTTCAAGTTATGGCTTCCGGATCAGTCTTAATCGATGGCAAAGAAATTAAAAATCGAGAGCAACTTCACGTTGTTTTGGCTAAAAATCTTAATTTTCCACGTATTTATGGGAAAAATTTAGATTCCTTATACGAAGCTTTAAGTGCTGACTTCTCGGGCGATAGTATTATCAAAATAAAGCATGTGAATCTTTTAAAAGCTAAATTGGGAAGCGAATATATTGAATCAATGATACAAACCATCATGGATGTAGCAGAGGATAATCCCCACCTCATTCTTCTTATTGAGTAATGAAACATGACTTTTAAAGTAAAAGACCATTATTACCATAAAGCTAAAAAAGAAAATTTTCTTGCTAGAAGTGTATATAAACTCGAAGAGATTGATGAGCGCTTTAAGATCATTAACAAGAGCGATATTATAATTGACTTAGGATATCACCCGGGATCATGGATCCAGTATACGGCAGAAAAAATCGGTAAAGATGGCCTAGTTGTTGGTGCCGACATCAAAGAAATAAACAATAAATTATTAAATCTCTCTAATGTTCGGCTATTTCAAAAAGATGTTTTTACCATAGAAAATATGGCCGAACTTGGAGTAGTTGATCAATTTAATGTGGTATTGTCGGATATGGCTCCAAATACAACAGGAGTTCAATCAGTTGATCAAATTCGCTCCCTTAACCTCGTTGAAATGGTCTTCTCCCTCTTGCCAAGATTTCTAAAACCTGGTGGCAACCTTGTTATTAAGGTCTTTGAAAGCAATGATGCTCAGGTATTTTTAAAGTCTCAAAAAAAGTATTTTGGCGAGTTTCACTATCTCAGACCAAAATCAGTTCGTACTGTGAGCAAAGAATTTTTTGTCATAGGGAAGAATTTTAGGCCATAATATCAGCTTACATGAAGTAAAAAAACATGACGGTTGATAAAACATGGAAAAGTTAAAAAACAAAACAAATAAAACAAACAGTAAGTTTGTTCTCTTTTCAACGACATTAGGCTTGAGCCTTTTTTTCGGGGGAACGGTATTTAATATTTGCCAAGGCAAATTTACTCAAAAATTAAATGCAGCAGAACAAAAAGACGGTGCTGTTTTAAAATTACCAATAGGCTTCAAAGACTCTATTGAGAAATCTTTCCAGCAAGGACTTGATTGGCCAGATAAGTTAACCATAGGTAATAAAGCGTTAAAGGTTGAGTATAACTTTAATGAAAGTCTAACCAACTATGCTAAAAATCTTTTAAAGCAGTATCGATCAGATTACACCGCTATTACAGTTATTGATAATGAAACGGGAAATGTTCTGGCAGCAATTGGGTATGAAGGTAAGGGAAACAAGTTTGATAAGAATCTAATTCTAACAAATACCCACCCATCAGCTAGTTTAATTAAAATGGTCACAACTGCAGAATTGTTACAAAATTCTCAAGTTAAAAAAGAGACAATGTTTGATTTCAGAGGAAGAAGTACAACTCTTTTCAAATATCAATTAAATGATTCTCGCAGCAATCGATGGGACAAAACTCAAACCTTTGAAACAGCATTTGCAAAATCAAATAATGTGATCTTTGGTAAAGCAGCCATTAAAAACACTACTAGTGATAATTTAGTTAAGATGGCCGAAGGCTTTGGTTTTAATCAACCGATTTGTAAAGAATTTAGCTTTTTAAAGTCAGAGATTCATTCAGTAAAGGATGATTTTTCCTTTGCCGAACTAGCCTCAGGTTATAATATCGATACCGTTATTTCACCAATTCATGCTGCGGCAATGGCTTCAATTATTGCCAATGATGGTATTTTAAAAACGCCAAAGATAATTTCTAAGATCACCGATACTAAAACGGGTGAAAATGTTTGGCTTGAATCAAGTACCGAAAAACGAGCAATCACTCCTGAAACTTCAAAAGAAATGCATGAAATGATGGCCATGACTATAGATGACGGAACTGCGAGACGCTCATTTCGCAAAATGAACACTAGCTACAGAGATGTCTTAGACATTGGTGGAAAAACGGGAAGTATTACAGGTGGAACTCCATTTGGTAAAAGGGATTGGTTCGCTGCTTTTGCTATTCCAAGAGAGAAAGGAAAGGGAAAAGGGATTTCAATTAGCGTCATGAACGTAAATGTGAAAAAATGGCATGTGAAATCTTCTATGCTAGCTAAAAATATTATTGAATACTATTATAAAAATATTAATCCCGTCGCCTTGAATACAAGTAGCGATTCTAAACGCGCACCTAGTGAATTATCTCGTCCAGCTAAAAGAAGACGACACCGCAATCACAGAAGAAGTGCATAGGTAAATTATGACTGAAGAAGAAGTTGTTTCAAATGCTTTAACTAAAAAACAGAAAATGATCAAAGAGACGAAGTCGATACTTCTTATCATAATTTCAGTACTTACTTTTCGTTCTATTTTTTTCGAACCATTTAGAATCCCCTCTGGATCAATGATACCAACATTGATGATTGGTGATTTTATTTTAGTTAATAAGTTTGCCTATGGTTTAAAAGTTCCTTTTACCGATTTAGTTCTTGGAGATAGTAGTTTTGATCCAGTATATGTCGCAGGAAAAAGTGATCCAAAGCGAGGAGATGTTGTCGTTTTCAAATATCCAAAAGACTTATCGGTAAACTATATCAAAAGAGTTGTTGGTCTTCCTGGGGATACACTAGAAATTAGAAATAAAGTTGTTTATATAAACGACAAACAAATTCAGCCTCAAGAGTTTGACGGCAAAAGTATAATGTCTGATATGGATGATAAATTTAAGGGATACAATTTAAAATTCTTCCACTTAAAAACTGGAGAGCATGAGCATGTAATTCAGCAAGATAATGATAATTATTTTAAAGTAGATTTCGAAAAAATTACAATTCCCCCTGGGAAGTTTTTTATGATGGGTGACAATCGTGATTTTTCATATGATTCTCGTTACTGGGGATTTATTTCTCACGAGCAAATAAAAGGAAGAGCAATGTTCGTTTGGTTCTCTTTCATTTTCCCATTTGGTGAAAATCCAATGAAATTCAGACCTGGTAGAATTGGAACACTGATTAAATAATTTCTGGACAAAAATCCTGATTTGTTGCAACTGGAAATAGTCGCAATGATTTTTTTTAGTACTAATAGTAAACTAATTTGTTAGAGAAATTTTAGTACATCCATCATTGCCTTCTATGTTTTCGAAATGAAGCTCTCTGTATTCTTTTTTCAAGAAATTTCTAAGCCAGCCCTTTAAAATACCATCACCGTGACCATGAATGATTGTGACAAATGGAATTTCTCCAGAAAAAACTTCTTCAATCACTTGTTCACAGGTTTTTTGAAATTCTTCTAATCGCATACCACGACAATCAATTTCAATGTCACCTCTTACCTCTCTTTCAATATGAATATTTACTCTTGGAGTTTGGGATTTGGTGCCTGAAGGCCATCGGAGAGTTTGAGTTGTAGTCCAAACTGAAAGCGCTCCATGTTGGATTTGAACTTCTTTTTTTCGCGTATTTAATTGAGCGACTTTTACATTCTTTTTGATATTAACTGAAAAAACAGTCATGTTCATTGTAAGATCATCAAATGAAATTGGACGAAAATGGGAGTATTTTTCGTCGACATTGGTTTGAATAAGCCTTTGAGGTAGTTCCTTATTTAAACTTGATTGAACAGCACTGATTTCATTGTTTAAATTTCTACGGTTAGAAATTTCCCCTTTTTTTACTTCAATGAGAATGTTTTCAGCTTGATCAAATAGGCTGCGAATTTTTTTAGTATAATCAACCAAAACTTTTTCACGCTCTAGAAAAAGTATCCCCTCCATTGAAGCTTTTTGATTTTTAAGTTCAATTTGTAAGTTACGGTTAGAGGTCAATAATTTATCGAGATCAATTTTTTTCTGGGATAATTCCTGAAGAAGTGACTCGTAAGTAACTTGCTTTTGATCAAGCAGAGTTTTAGCTTTTTCACTGATTTGAGTTTTTAATCCAAATTTCTCAGATAGATTATCAAAAATTTTAAAAGCCAAAGAACTTCCCGGCTCACCTAAGATTAATTTATAAGTAGGACGGTTTAAGTCAAAGTCAAACCCAACATGGGCTGAAACATAATCCCCCCTAGAATGCATAAATGTTTTAAGAACTTGGTGGTGAGTTGAAATAATGATCTTAGAAATTGAGCGCAAGTGGACTTCTTCTAGAAATGCAATGGCAAGCGCAGAAGCTTCTTCAGAGGAAGTTGAGTTAAAAATTTCATCAATAATAATAAGATTTTTCTCTCCAAGGTTTTGCAAGAGTTCAAGGTAGTATTTAGACTCTGAAGCAAATGAACTCAAACCCTCGGCAAGATTTTGGTGATCATGACTAAAATAAAAAAGATCTTTTGTTGGATAAATTTTTGCATTACCCGCTGGGACAAATAAACCAAGATGGATAAAGAGAACACAAAGGCTCAAAGATTTTAAAGCTACCGTTTTACCACCAGTATTAGGGCCAGAAATAATTAATCCCTTATGACTTTTATCTAAAAGTAAATTATTTTTGACAGGGTTTTTAATGAGTGGGTGAAAAAGTGAAGTTAATTCAAAATAAAAATAGTTTGTAAGTTCAGGCTTTGCCAGACCTAGCTTTTGAGAATATGTAGCCTTAGTGTGAAGCCAATCTAGCTCAGTTACCCATTCTGCAATTGACTTAATTTCATCGGCATTACCATGAATTATTTTACTTAACTCTATTGTAAGTTTCAGAATAGTTGCTTCGATATCAGCTAAAAGGTGAATGCGCTTATTACTTTTTTCTCGAACTTCATAGGGCTCTACAAATAAAGTCATACCCGACTGAGATCTAGAGATTATGGGGCCAAGGTCTGAGTTATATGAATCAGATCGAACCGCAAGAACATAGCGATCATTTATAATATCATAGCTATCCATTTGAAGTTTGTTTGCAAAAAGCTCAGTCTTTGATGCTTTTTGGATACTCAAACGAAGGTCACTCTCAAGTGCAATAACTTCGGCATACAGTTTTCTTAAAATCGGATGCCTTTCATAGGATGCATTTCCTGAATAATCAACAAAATCCCTCAAAGGATTAAGAAAATTACGCTTAAGCTTTTGAACAAAGTCTGGCTTTAGCTGATAATCTTTTTCAAAATGCAAATGCTCAAAGGGAGCAAAACTTTCAAGATAAGCCTCAATGAGAAGTCCAAAAAAATTAAGCTCCTTAGTTTCAAAAAATTTTCCCTTAAAAAGATCTGGAATAAGCAAGAAGAACTCAACAGAGGCTGGAAGCATTCTAAGTTTAGTATTAAAAAGCACTGAGAGCTCATCGTAGTCATTGAGAAAAATTTCAAGCCGATCAAGATCGCGCTGGATGATCTCCGCTTCTTTAAAAATGGGTGGCGCTGCCAAACGACTTTTCGTAGAATCAAAATGTGCTAAACTAGCAATGTCACTGGTTAATTCAAACCAGTCGAGAAGCTCCAAAGCTTCGTTATTACCATCGAGTAGATTAAGGGACATGATACAAACTCACAATCAATTAAAAATAACTTCTGAAGAATATAACAGTTTATTCACGAAAAATGAATTTTATCCACTTCAGAGAGCCTACACAACGCCTCACTTTCTAGTTTTTATAGTTCGTTTTGCTGGCAAGTCTGTTGTTTTATATATCGGACGTGGAAATCAATATCAGGGTATTTATCTGCATGATAAAATTCCGCCAACTTATCTTCGAGTGCAGGATCGACTTTTGGATTATGCAAGAAAATATTTAGTTGGTGCACGACTTGGTAGATTAGAAATTGATGAGAAATATATGGTAAGTCGTTTTGCTTTTAAAAATGACCACGAAAATAATTTATTCGTAATTGGCTATAAAGATCGTCAATTGTTTTTTATAAAACAAGCAAAAAAAGAAATTTATTTGAGTTGGAATGGAGAGACTTTAGCTGAAGGAGATCTCCATGCTTTGATTGAGTCATTCAATCCAGATAGGGCTAATTTTTCAAAAAATAGCCTGGATTTGACAATTATAAAATATTTGGAAGAGGAAGAAAAAAAAATTAGTGGTAAACCGATACAAAGAAAAAAAGAAAAATTTCTCGACCGAAAGATTAAAAATATTACAAACGATTTAGATGGAGTTAGAAAGTGGAACCTAATTAGAGATGATCTCCAAGGAGAAGTCATGGATTTGGATCATGATGAAATTAAAACGCATGGTCAAAAAATAAAAATGCATGGGCTCCATTCAATATGGCAAAAGAAAGATCTAATATTTAAAAAAATTAAAAAACTAAAAAAAGCTGAGGAAATTCTAACGAATAGATTATTAGATTCACTTCAAGAATTTGAAAGTGTCAAGGCCGGTAATTTTGAATTTGAGCTTACCAAAGAAAAAGTCATTCAACCGTTATGGAGTGTGAGTGGAAAAAATTTAAAAATTACAAATAAGGAATATAACTATAAAAACTTCCAATTGAAAAATTTAGCTGGTGTCATAGCCCTTGATGCCTTGAGTAATGATTATATCCGATCTCAAGCCTCTAAAGAGCACTATTGGTATCATGTTGAAAATTATCCGGGGTCACATTTGATTTTAAAAACAGATGATATTTCCAAGCTCACCATGGATGATCTCGCTTTAATCGCTTCCCTTTTGAGAGATTTTTCCAAGTTAAGTATTTTGGAAATACCCATTGTTTATAGTCAGGTAAAAAACATAAAAGGTGTAAAAGGTTCAAAAGGAGAAGTTATAATTAAAAAAGCTAAATATTTAAGGTGTCAATATCGAGATTGGAAAGAAATAATTACCGTTATATAGCTAAATTTGAAAGGCATAAGAGCTCTCGTTACAATTATAATGATGATTAAGGAAAAAAGATAAATGAAGACAATACTATTACTAATAATTTTTATACTAACAAATATCTTATATGCTCAAGAGAAAATTGAAGAATTAGAGCAATATGAAATTCGCAGCTATACACCTCAAAAAAGTGGTGTAACCGACTTAGTGTTTGAAGCGAGAATTGATAACTTGACAGAAATACTATCAAAAAATTTAGTACTCGGTAAACTTGTTGATGTCTCCTTTAAAATTTATTGGGTATCACCCTCACAATATAGAATTGAAATCCAAGGATTACCCAAAGGCTTTTCGGAAATAAAATCTGATTTAGCTGAGCTAATTAAGGGAAAATTAGAATTTGTCTTACCTGAAAAATTTTCAGAAAAATTTAAGGGATATAATTTAAAATCTGAGCCACTGGCCGACGGTAAATTAATTAGGGCAGTAGATGCTTCCTATACGTTGGCAACTCCAGAAGTTGATATTGTTATAAGTAAAATTGGTGAATTGAAAACAGTTGAAACAAGAGCACCAATGTCAGCTGTAAAAACAGAGTTTTTTCATTCTCCAAAAAGCTGGAGTAATAACAAGTTAGTTTTAGATAAAATAATATTAACATCTAAACAAAACTCAATGAGTTTAATTACAACCAACTCAATAGAATATACCAATGTAAATGGCATTGGCTTTCCGTCCAAAATTACAGTAAAAAATGTATCAGAAGTTGTAATTCCAAAAACAGAAAAAGAAAAAGAGAAAAAAATTAAAAATGAAACGGGAACCATTATTCATTTTACAAAATATGAAGTTAATACAGGTAAAGCTTCCCGCTTTTTAAATGAGGCAATAAAAAAATAGGACTGAAAAAATTGAAATTATCGTTAAAACAGGTCTATTCATTTTTCATACTAACGCTATTTTTGATTGCGACTTCTTGTCAAAAGCAAGTTTCCCCAGAAATTGCACGGGATGAAGTTCGTGGCAGTAGAGAAATCGAGCGGCTTGATGCTTGCGCAAAGGTAAATTTCAATAAAGGAGTACTCCTTTATCAAAATGTTGGCTACCTCTTTGTTTGCATGAAGTGGGATGTTGAATTTCCCCATATGTTTGATTCTATTAAAAAAATAAGAGCTGCCTCTTGGGATCATTTAATGGCCCCCATTGATCAGACTTTCATTACAAATCAAAAAAGTCGAAACAGAATCTTTAAGTATATACATGACCTTGATGCCAAGGGTGGTCTAGATGATCTTAGTTATGTTTTAGTTGCCCTCAATGAAACAAATTTTTTTGATTCAATTAAAGCGATGTTTACATGCGTAGATGACCCAGGAAATCTAACCTGCTCAAATCGTACGGGTAAAATACCATCAAAAGCATCTCTTATGAATATCTTAAAGATAATAGATTCAAATCCTGACACTATCGATAACTTATCTACTTTTGTTAAGCATCTCATTAAAGCTATTGGAGGAAAACAAGAAGACATTAGATTAGAAATTAATAAATTTAGAGCATCTCCTTTTTATATTCCCCTAAGATTGAAACTAGTTGATAGTTTGGCTGATAAGGTAAAATCAGGATTTACAGAAGATGATCGAAGGCTTTTAAGTAAAATACTATTAACTGCAAATCGTAACGGTGATGCACTTTGGATTTACCAATGGGTGCAAGATTTAAAAATGAATCGTGCAATTTTTAGAGATCTCATTGAGTACCCTGTACTTACTAATCCTGATTTTATTTCAGAAATTAAAGGTGTAAAAAAACTTTATGACAATGGATTATTTTGCACCATTAAAAGCACAACTTCTCCAAACAATTTAATCGACTTTGATCTCAAAACACAATTGTTTGCTTATACCAACAACATTAAAACAAATTCACAGAAAGCTTTTTTTGAATACTCAAGCGAAAATTTATTAGGTTTGAAAATTTCGGTTGAGACATGTAGTGAATTAGAAAAAAATAAATATAATGTAAACTTAAATCAAGCACTTTTCCATTTGGTTGGATTTTTAAGTGAGAAAAAGTTTTATGATTTAATAAAATTTTTAATAAATAATACAACTGCGAAGGGTGATTTAGATAAAACCTTTGCCGAGAATATTTATTTGGCAGATTTTGCGGCAGGAGATATTTTTACTTCAGCTAACGGATTGAACTCAGCCATTGTTTCAAAAACTAGAAATTTTTATCCATTGGTCTATGATGT
>CANFNL010000093.1 GCA_947448205.1 Bacteriovoracaceae bacterium | reverse complement strand
TTAGGTGAATTACTTGGGTTTGCAGATTTTCAAAATTTCGGAGTGAAGCTATTAATAGATGACAGAAGCAATGCTAAATTATGGTGTAGTCCGTGATTCAGTACTTAAACATTCAAGGCCTTGCTTCAAAATCCAGAATCAAAAGGATTGAGATTAAATTTGATATATCATCTCAATTAAGCCTAATGGATTTTTTAATAAAAAATGGTATAACTGTAGCTTCAAGCTGTGCTGGCGAAGGTCGTTGTCGTAAGTGCATTGTAAATGAAAATGTCTTAAGTTGTCAGATTAATTTAAAGCAATTTATTTTAAATGAAGTTGAAAATACAATAGAAATATCATACTTATAAAAAACTTGCTCAAGACTTCCCTATAGACTAATAAAGTAAGTTCTTTTAGCATTAATATAATCAAATAATAAATAACCACCCGGTGAAACAATGAGATACCTCTCAATTGACCTAGAAGCAACTGGACTAAATGAAAATGACTATATCATTGAATTTGGAATGATTCCTTTTTGTACAGAAACAAAAAGAGTTGAAGAATCCTTGGCCCGTAATTTCTTCATTAAATGCCCCTCTTTTGAATCACTAAAACCACAACTTGCAACTTGGGTTATTGAACACAATGAAAAACTCATAGATAAGGCCCATAACTTTGGGATGCAAATCGATAGTTTTAAAGATGAACTAGAAACCTATTTATTAAGCAAAGAGGTTAAAGCATATTTTAAGAACGAAAATAAAGAAAAAATAATTCTGTTTGGCAAATCAATGAATGCAATAGATTTACCTTTCCTAAACAGAGATTTAAGTTGGGATTTTATGAGAAAATACTTTCATCACAGAGTTCTCGACCTCTCCTCTACTGCTAATACATTAATAGATTTAAACTTTCTTCCACCGGAATGCTCATCGGGCTCACACCTAATGAGGCATCTTGGAATGGGAGAGGTAAAGCACACGGCTTTAGAAGATGCTAAAAACACAGCAATAATGTATTTAAAAATATTAGAAATGTTCTCAAAAATAAATAAAAAATAGAATGAATTAAAAGACATTATTGGTTTAAAGCTAAGAAAGAAGTTGGATCAATAGCTTCACCGTTTTTTCTAATTTCAAAATGAAGATGAGGCCCAGTGGTTCTCCCTGTCATTCCGATTTGCGAAATAACTTGGCCTCTATAAACTCTCTGGCCTTGATGTGTGAAATTATTTTTAGCATGAGCATAAACTGTAAAAAATCCATTTTTATGAGCAACGACAGTAATATTGCCGTAACCACCAATTTCACTTCCAGAATAAACAACAATGCCATCGGAAGCAGCGACAATGTGAGAGCCAACTCGGGCAGATATATCTATTCCCTCGTGGGCCCGCCCCCAGCGATGACCAAATCCAGAACTTACTGTGTTACTTGAAGGCACAGGCCATAAGAACTCACCAGATCTCAAATAGCTATTTGGATCATAGGCTTTAGCTTCAAAATCTTGAACTAGTAAACCTCGCTTAACTGGAATAAATAGCCATTCACCAGGAACTATTTTTTTTCCGCTATTAGCTTCTTCGATTTTTTCCTTAGGCACATTAAACTTTTTGGAAAGAGTCTCTAAGGATTCATTATTTACAAGTTGAACATAGCGACCACTTTTTACCGTAGAACAAGAAACTAACGAGAAGATAAAGATTGAGAAGAAAAATAATATGATTAATTTAAATAATCTGAGCATTAAGCCTATAACCTTATTTCATAACTTTTTGAGTAAGGAAATTTTTAATTAACAATACAAACTTTAGATAAAAAATTTCTTGTTTGTCCCATCAATTCCTCTAGAGGAATTCCATAATCGATTAACTTGATTGGAGCTACTGAAATCAAATTATCTTCCACAGCTTGGCAATCTGAATCTGAGAGCTTTTCAAACCCTTGGTAAATACCGCCAATCCAATAATAATTTCTCCCTCTAAAATCAATCCGCTCGTCGATATCTTCTGAATAATTTCGGAAGCCAACTTTTGTAACTTTCACGCCCTTAATCTCAGAATCGCTAACCCAAGGAACATTTACATTCATTAAAGTCATCGGTGGAATAAAATTAGATATACCTGATTCTACAAGAGTTTTTATAAAATTTGAAGCTGTATGATAAAACAAATTATTTTTTTCTGAAATTTTAAAATCCAGGCATGAGCTTACAGAAATCGCTGGAACATTATGAAAGACAGCTTCTCTGGCAGCTGCAACAGTCCCAGAATAAAAAACATCTTGACCTAGATTTGCTCCGCGATTAATGCCTGAAATAAGCAGATCAACTTTTTGACCTTTTAACTTAAAAATATGAGCAATCCCCATCAAAGAACAATCGGCCGGGAAGCCGCTACAACCAAAAATATTATCTTCAATTTCAACCAAACGAAGTGTGTGATCAAGAGTAAGTGTATGTCCAGTTGTAGATCTTTCTTGAAGTGGCGCTACTATTGTAACGTTGGCAATGGATGACAAAGCTTCCTTGAGTATCCTTAATCCTGGAGCGTATACACCATCATCATTTGTGAGGAGTATATTCATCATAAATTAAAAAACCTAGAAGTATTCTTTTTAAAAATCTCAATTTCACTTGTCAATTTTTTTAAATCAACATTTCGATAGCAGATTTCAAGGTTAGAATTTATCGGATAAGAGAGAACATTAAAGTCAAAAATATCAAAAAGAGTTGAAATCAAATTTGAATCCCAGTTAGCCTGAAGAACCATTAAGCTATGTTCACTTAAGATAGTTTGAAAATGAGTGTGAAAATTAATCGCAAATTTTCTAATTAATTTTTGATTGTAAAGATATTCGAGAAAAGTAAAATTAAAAATGAAACCTCTAAAATGATCACCTCTTAAATTTTTATGATCGAGATCATTAGTATAATTAATTAAATAATTATAACTAAATTCCTGAGGACCCATTTCATTAGACCATTCGTCAATTTCAAAAAACACATTTTCTAAACTGCGACCATTTTTTTTTATATCAAGCACCAGTTTTTCAATCATAGGATCATTTGATCTTTTAAAATGCAAAAATATCTTATCACTTGGATCTAAAATGGTTAAAAGGTTTTCGAGGAAAACATATTCTTGAACAAAATTGAAACTTGTTGGTGAAAAATCAAAGCTAAAATCTTTTACACCTGAAAGCTTTAAATGCCTTAAAGTTCTCTGATCATAAACACCTTCAAATCTTAGTTTTTGTTCCATATTTACAAGCATAACTCAATTAAGATTTTATTTTACCGATGGGAGGAAATTGCCCCTCATTTTGCAGGCGAGAGAGCTAGAAAAGACACTAAAACTTTAAAAAATAAATGCCGATCCTCCGTGCCAATAGATTCCGGATGAAATTGATATGATACTCCACGATCCCATTGTCGAATTTGAATCTCAACAGTGCAGTCTTTTTTTTCATACACAGCTAAAGAATTATAGCGCTGAACAAGAATATTTTTATCATCAAAATTAATTTTTACTTGTCCACCATGAATTGGTTTGATCGAGGACTTAACAACATAACCGTCCATTAATGCTAAAATTTGATGCCCCAAGCAAATGCCCATTATAAATAAATTTTTAAACTTTTTTAACTCCGCAATTTTAAAAAAATAATCTCGAAACTCTTCAGGATTTCCTGGGCCAGGCCCTAAAACAATTGCAGTTGGATGGATCTGTTCGAGTGAAAAATTTAAGAAATTTTTTTCTGAAAAAAAATCAGTATGTGAAATAACTAAGATATTTTTTTCATAATTATAAAGCTCACTAGCTATATTAAATGTAAAGCTATCTTCAAAATCGATGATAAAAATTTTTATTCTATCTGACATTTATCGACGTAAAGTTATTTTCGTTATAGTTAATATAAACTAGCATGCCTATTTTTTTATCTATTAAATCGCGAGTATAGTTTAGCTCAACTCTCCAACAATTATTAACTGGAGAGTATAATAAAGAATAATAACTCTGATTAATCACTCTAGATTGTAAATTATAATTGAGCGAATTTTTTAAGGTAAATAAATCAGTAGGTTTAACCATAAGCTCGTACCCTGCTAATTTTGCGACTGGCGTATTCGAAGAATTAAATGAATTATAGGTAAAAGTTCCACCAAGGCTAAATCTTTCAAAATTATAAGTAGCAGTAGAGGTTAATTTGTGTTCAGAAGTTCTATGAAAAAAAAATTCTTGAGCTGAAAGAGATAACTTGCTTAGTGTTAAACCTGTATTTAAATAAAGTCTGGTAAGCTTATTTACCAACAAATTAGACTTGACGTTCATGTCAATTCCTTGTGAAACTTCAAAGAAAGCAATATTAGAGTAATCAAAATTATCTTTGAGATATCGTCCATCAACGTAGGGATCAAAGACTTTAGATGATTTTTTGATTAACTGATTATTCCATTGAAACTCAAGAGTATTGCTCAGTGGGAGTGAATCTTGAGCAGTCACTTGGCTATTGACATGCTCCCTTTCTCTTATGGCATCGATATAATCAAACTGCCCACTATCATTTTCGATTTGGTTTCTAAAATTAGAATTTCCCCTGAAGCTTTGATTATTTAAATAATAATGCTTAATTTTATATTCTTGAGAGTGCCTATAACTATTATTGATAATCGTAGTAACACTAGTATCATTATCTGCTTTTAAGGTGGGCAAACTTCCAATAGTTGATTGCTCTTTTACAGCAGATTTTGAATCATCTGACTGTTCAATTACTTTTTCTTCATTATAAGCTAAACCAAAGATGCGCTCTAACTCAATCTTGGCTTCAGTTTCAAAAATTAGACCATACTTAGTGAATTGGTTATCAGTTTCAGTTGGTAAATGATATTTTTGATAATCTAATTTCGTTTGGTGAGAAAAAAATACTGGTCCTAAATTGCCTAATTGCCAATTTAGATTAGGAGCTAAATTAATACGTCTAGCATTTCTGATAATTCCATTATCTAAAAATTTATTTTGTTTAAAAATAGTATAATCGCCCTGAAAACCAAGCGAAATATTTTTTAAAAAAGGATAATTAGAGTGAAATATGTTATAAGGAATTGAAGCCACTGAAATTTTTGGTAAAATCTGAACATATTGATCGTCGAACTTTCTTGGATCAGAAATAATCATATTTTGATTGAAGTAAGCTTCAGTCGATAGTGAAAATATTGAACTTTGCCCTTCAAAAAAACCACCGCCACCCAACTCAGTGCCAACTATTTTTGATTTAGAATAAAAATCTAAATCTCTCGATGTATCTAGATCAGAACTCTTGGAAAAATAAATATGATTATTTATATTGTGAGAGTAAATAGAATGAAATTCAAGATCTGAAAAATGACGATAAACGCGATCTCCTGACTGCTCTTTGTTAGTTTTATAGGGGGCATAGATCTTATCATTTAATTGCAATGTATTAACTTCAAGCCAAGTTTTCTCCTTAAAGTTTTGTCTATACTGAACTTCACCTCCATAGC
This sequence comes from Bacteriovoracaceae bacterium, assembly GCA_947448205.1. Classification (GTDB taxonomy): domain Bacteria; phylum Bdellovibrionota; class Bacteriovoracia; order Bacteriovoracales; family Bacteriovoracaceae; genus Bacteriovorax. The sequence goes on along the minus strand of CANFNL010000093.1, from coordinate 5,758 downwards.
CCCTATTGCCAAAACTAGAAGGAATTAAAGTCGCATCTTTATAATCATCAATGGCCCAAAATAATGGTTGCTGATAGCGAAAACCTTCAAGTGAATTGAATCCTAATAAGGGAAATAACAGTCCAGATTCTCTTTTTTGTTTAATCGGGAAAACTATAAAGGGAAAATACATGGCAATAACGCCATTAATTTTAATATATGCATGCTTTATCTTAATATATTTTCCGATTTCAATATTGACTCTTTTACCAAAAACACTCCACGATTCTGGACAATCCCGACATGTAGTGTATTCAGCATCTTCAGCATAAATAAAGTCAGCTGAATTTTGAAAAATTTTCTTACCAGTAATAACAAAATTATCTGATAAAACTCTAGCATTATCTAAATCAATCTTTCTTGTAATAAAATTATAATTAAGTTTTGTTCCATACAGTGTAAGCTCTGGAGCTATGTAGCGAACATTTCCAACGATTTCAGCCTCCCCTGTTGTAAAATTGATCCGCGCTTTTTCACCATAAATTGAGTTATTTAAATGTGTAATAACCACATTACCAATAGCTTCAAATTCATTTTCACTAGTTTTTCTAAAGGCTTTATCTGATAAGACATTTATTTTTTGACCAAGGCTAAATTCAAAAGTTTCCCTAGCTTCTAAAGATTTATGAAAAAAAATATTAACGAGAATTAAGAATAAAACGCTGAACTTCACCGATAAAGTAATAGGAACCACAGACCAAAATCCTTTGATTTTCAAATTCTTCAAGTTTGCTCTTCCAACTTGTAACAAAATCTAACATTCCTTTATTAATTTTGTTTGTCTTTACATTCGTAACGGCATTATGCTTTTTGCTTTCATTTATTTTATTACCAGCTTCGTAGAGTGAATTCCTATCAATCGCCTTGGGATGATCAAAATCAGCTAGTAAAAGATTAGAATGAAATTCAAAATAATTACTTAAAGACTTGAGCATCACTTCAATCTCGATTATCGGTCGCTTCGAAAAGCTCACTAAAACCTGATCTGGAATAAAGCAATGTGACTCCGATGAAAAAAACTCAATCATCTTCCTCACGCCATCAATATTATGTGCACCTATAAAGATAAGGGTATTTCCTCTAAAAGTCATCTCTTCTCTGCGCCCTTTAAAGATGGGAATTGCTGTTTCAAAATCTAAACTTTTTAATGGTTCTAGCTCCTGATAGATAGCTTGAGCTAACATTTGATTTTGTAAAAAATAATTATTTTCCTTGTAAGATTTAGAAAGATTTCTCCAAATAACGTGATTTTTCTCACAGTACTCTTTTGTCAGCTCATTGAGGTAATTCAAATGAAAAAATGAAAAAAATGGCTTATTTTTTCGTGCCACAGCTATCTTCTCCATCAAAATCAAGTCATACCTGGCCCCTAATATTGATTGGTGATCCCTAGAAATCGAAGTAATACAGGCGCAATCAGCATCAAAGTGATTAACAGCGTCTAGCTTTCCACCTAATCCAACTTCCAACACAAGATGATCAATTTTTCCATAAATCCCGTTGACACTTAGCTTTAAAAAGACCAAAAAAAGAAATTCATAAAAAGAAACTTTCAACTCAGTATGCTCGTGCCTAAGTTCAATGTGGGTCTTTACAATTTCTGCTAGTAATTTCTCATAACTGACATTTTTATCAATAATCCAAAACCTTTCTCGCAAACTTAGGATATGCGGAGAAGTCCACATCGCAACCTTTAAACCCGAAGAAGCTAGTAAATGAGTCAAAGTGTGAGCTGTTTGTCCCTTGCCATTAGTTCCGGCAATAATTGTTACCTTTACGCCATATTCTTTAATTAAAATTTTATATGGTTGATATAATATTTCAGTCCTTTCAAGGCCCGGTGTAAACACTTCTGAGCCATAATGAGTTTGAATAAAACTCATTATTTCATCTTCAGAATCTTTATTAAAATCTTTCATCTTTATCTGATCCATCCCTCTATTTGGCCATTTTTATTGGCAGTTGAAAAGAGCTTGATAACACATTACCTGAGCAATAATCTAAGGTTTTGTATAAATATACCGAAAAGATTAAAAATATCTGTGAAAGGGCGGAGAATAGCAAAATGAAACTAATTAAAAAATATCTAATTTTGCTAAGCTTTTTGCATTCTCAGCTATCACTTGCGGCTCCACAAGTTTGCAGCCAAGACAAAATAGACGAGTTTAAAAATGAATATATCAAACTTCAAAACGTACTTAAAGCTGATGGAAGAAACATCCAATTTAATATAAAAAAACGAGTAACTTCAAGAGATACCTATCCAAATGAAATAAATTTCAAAGAAGAAACTGAAAAAGCGCTTTTTGCCAATTACCAAAATGCATTAATAAAAATTCAAAATATCTACCAGGCCATTAATAAAAATAACAGTACAAAAGATACTGATTTATTAATAAGTAAACCGGAAGTTACAAATTTTTTTAAAACGCTGGATCCAAATATAAACAATAAACCTAATACTAACTTAAACATAAATATTCAGACGCTTTTGAATCAATTAAAAGACATGGAATTGCCTTTTTTGCAACCAAAATTCAAATTAGATGATAAAGACACCTACCTTCTTGAAAATCTCCTTGTGCATTCACAAGATTTAATTTGTACACTCGATAAATATAAACGCCCTGATAATAAGTTGAGAAAGCAAAATCTTGAAGTTTTAAAAAATGCCCCACTAAATAAAATGATTGAATCCCTAAAAAAAATGCACGGTACTCCAGACCTTGCATTCGCTAATCAAGATATTACAATAAAAGAAGCAGTGAAAGAATCTTTAGATAAAATGCGGGAGATTGTAAAAAACCAAAATGACTGTAAAAAAAAATTAGCTCAATTAAACATTGGAGAAAGTATCCAAGGTTGTAATTATGGAAAATTTATCGAATCACTTTTAAATAATGATAAAAATATATATCAATTCAAAGCTATTCTTCACTTCATCAATGCTAACCAAAGAACAAAAGATGCTAGAACAAACTTAGATTGGATTAATTTACAATTTAATCAAAGCCCTGTTACAAATTGTTATTATGATGATGAAACTAAAAGTAATTATGTAGAAAACCTCCCCAGAATCAACAATGGCAGAGATATTGATACTAAAAATCTTACTTGTTATGAAGGCAATAAATTGCTAACAGGAGTTCAATGTTTAAATGGACTTAAATTTGAAACTATTAGCGGGCGAGGTGATAAAATCACTCCTATTGAAGGTAGTAAAATTGATAAGGTTTCTTTTAAAAATTCTGAAGAATGTAATAATTTTTCCTTGACTGCCTCCCATCCAACAAAAGAAAACGAAAAAGAAAAAGAAAAATTTAAATGGCCCTCTGGTCTTGCCTGCAACAAAGAAAATTGTGAAATCCAATTAGGACTTTTTAATGGCACAGATGGCACTTTTATTCAAAATTTTAGTAATGAATCTTGTATCTTTCAACCTCAAGTTGAAGAATTAAGCCAGGTAATTGTATGTGGCCCTTCTAAATCTTCTGTGACATTTCTTACAACCACTATTTGTGAGGAAAAAAATCAGATTCTCTCCGATGATAAAAAATCATGTCTAGATAAACCTAAACTCGAACTTAGTGAAAAGGCATGTAATGATAAAAAACAAATTTTATCAGATGATAAAAAATCTTGCATACCACTTTCAAAAGAAGCCAAATGCAAAAAAGATAATGATGAATGGTTAAGAGGAGCTATTGAAGACGATATTGGGACTAAAGAAGTAAGAACAGATCGTTTTAGCTGGAATGGGAAAGAATGTACGGACAAAAAATCAAAAAAAGAAGATAGAATAGAAGATAAAAAAGAAGAAGCTTCAGGCAAGGAGGAAATGCCTGATCCCGTTTATCCGGATAAAGCTTCTCCGCCACGATTTCAACCAATAAATATTCCAACCAGACAAGTATTTATTTTACCTGGAATGCCCTAATTTAAAAAACATAACTAGTATCACTGGATCCCAGGATGGTAATTCTTTCATCTTTAATTTCTTCAATTTCACTGAAGAGTTGGTGTTGAAAATTAGGTTTAAGATGTCCGAGAAATATTGGTACATCTTTAGGCATTTTTTTTATTTCTTCTTTCATTGTTGCAGGTGTGTGATGCTGACTGTCTAATGCAACTTTTGAGAGCCTATTTGGAAAACTAACTTCTGTAAAAATTGCTTTTAAGTTTTTTAGCTCTTTGGCATATTCCCAAATTTTATCAGTAGGCCCAGTGTCTTGAGTAAAAACGATTGAAGTATTTTTTCTTTCAATAATAAATCCCAGTGCTCCTTCTTGATGATTAACAGGTATCGGCAATATTCGATAATCCCCTAATTGAAGCCAATTCTCTGATGTAATATCATGAAAGCGAAGAGTCGGATTTTCTTTAGACGGTAGCTGAGTGAAATCTGGCCAAATAACATCATTTAAAAGATGTAATTTTATCGCCTCTTTTATTGGTGCATTCGCATATATCTCAAAAGGTTTTCCCTTCATACCAAAGCAATTATCGGCCATAAAAGCAAGGTCTGAAATATGATCTAAATGAGCATGCGAAATGAGTATATTATCTACTAAAGCTTGCTCTTCGATTTGAATTCCAGAAGCAACGGAGCCAGCATCAATGAGTAACTTCCCGTCAATTAAATAAGAAGTTGCTTTAAATCCTGGAGAGACTCCACCGTGACCACCGATAATTCGAATGAGCATTACTCTTTCCTTAAATTTTATATTTTATGTAATTGTATTTTCGGGGAGTTTTAATTTTAACTTGAATCTTTCTTTTTTTAAGACTTATTCTCTGACCGAGAGAGTTGGTCATAAATAGCTTTAGTATCACCATCGAGAGCCTTTGCAAAAATTTTTGCTAATTTTTTTGTCCCGCCTTTTCCTTCGAGGTAATCATTAATTAATTCTGAAATTTCACTTGTTCTCGACGATGTATGAGCTTTCTTATCAACATGAAAAAGTAAGACAAACTCTCCCTTTTCTGTAATGATTTTTTCTAAGTCGATCAGATCATTTCTTTTTATTCTATAAACTGACTCATAAACTTTAGTAATCTCTCGAGTGATAACTAACTCTCCCTCGGGAAAATGTTCAAAGAAAGCTGTAATCGTCTCCAAAATACGATGAGGTGATTCAAAAAAAAGATGAGTCCCTGCTACATCTCCCAAATCATTAAAGAAGTTTTTCTTTTCACCTTTTGTTCGCGCAATAAAGCCCCAAAAATGAAAAGGATGAGGCGGAAGTGCACTTAACTCAAGAGCAGCGATTACCGAGCTAACTCCTGGTACTGTCTTAATCTCTATCCCAGCCTCCCTAATTTTTTTTAATAATGGAAAAGCAGGATCAGAAATAACTGGGCTTCCAGCATCGGAAACTAAATAAACTTGCATACCTGATTTTATTTTCTCAACGATTAAATCAATCTTGCCAACAGTATGATCATGAAATGAATCAATAAATTTATCTGCATAATCAATATTTAAATTATCCAAAATTTTTTTAAAAACTCGTGTGTCTTCTGCATAAAAGCATTTGCCTAAACTTAGTGTTTCTAACGCTCTTAATGTAATATCTTTATTATTCCCTATAGGAAGTGTGACCAAGGTTAAAGATGACAAATACACTCTCCTATAATGTAGGCAAAAAAGGCGGGAGACCCAAAAATTACGTTTCAATGCTAATATCATTTTAGCACATCTAACCTATAAAAAGGAATG
>CANFNL010000092.1 GCA_947448205.1 Bacteriovoracaceae bacterium | reverse complement strand
TAGGTTCTTTAATTTTTTTGATAGAGTCGACATATTGGCCCTCCCTTAACTTAAACTGTAAAACGAACATCGTGTTCGAAGTGAGAATTAACTTTTGGTACAAACACTGAGTCTGTGCTCAAAGCAACTCCCTCACCTTCATCGGTAAACTTCCTTACGATTTTTACAAAATTCTTATGTAGGGAAGAATTTTCCTGGTGTAGTAGTACAGAATCAAATTGATCGACTGGAATTTCTTCATTCTTAATTCCACCAAGTATGTGCAATCTACACTTTAAAAAAGTTTCAACTGTTTCACTCAAGGTTTTAACCATTCTTTGGTATTGTGGCTCAGAAGAAATCTTATTAATCAACAAATGATTATCGTTAACTCCAAATTCTTTATTTAAAATTTTAATTAGCGAATAAGAATCAGTCACAGATGACTTATCCGGCGTAACTACAACAAAGCGATAATCGCTATAAGCATTTAAAGTTAGTGTTTCTTTAGTGATCCCTGCTGGGCAATCCAAGATTATATAATCATAATCTCTCTCATGATTGACGAGGATATCAATAATTACACGATCGACTTCAAGAGTTTTGTTGAAAAGATCAATATTGCCATTACACCCGGAAAGTAAATGAAGATTTCCATCTTTATGGAGACAATCTTCAAATTCTCGTTGAGCTGATAAAAGCTCGTAAAAGTAATTAGTAATTGGAAGTCCTAACTTAACAACAGTGTTTGAAAGATTAGTATCACAATCCAATAGGAGTACTTTATATCCAGTTTCCGCCAAGATTTTTGCCATCTTGACTGCTACTGAGGTCTTGCCCACACCACCCTTTCCAGCAGTAACGGAAATTGTTTTTGCTTTTTGATTAGTCTTTTTTGACTGATACTTGTTTTGAGAAACTAACCAATCACTTGGATTGGATTTTTTTAAACTAAGCATGGACTTCCTGTCTCCTCTTAGAGTGCATAAAAAACGAGCTCCCTCATGGAATTCGTTTATCGAGTTAATTCATTTTCAACATTAAGAAAACTTAAAAATACCTGCTAAAATTCTCTCTGCAGTAGCAGCTTCGAGATCATCAGGAACGATCTCTCCAGTCCCAAAAAACTTATAAGGCAAATCTTTAATATCTTGAGTGATATTAAAAAGTGCTCCAAAGTTCAAGCACGCATCTAAGTGAGAAACAACTACACCGTCTGAAAGTCTACGGTAAGTTCCTAACACCTTTCTATTGTATAGTTCTGTATGAATTGCCGAAAGAGTGATCAATACTTCCACTTTTGAAAAAGCTCTTCTTAGACCATCAATAAATTTTTTAGTGTCATTACTTTCTGTTTCATTGCACTTATAATCAATAAAAACATTTTTTCCGTCTTCAGTGGCTTTACGACATTCTGAAACGATCTCCGCAATACTTGCTGCTTTAATAACACTCATTCCAAATAATTTTTCAGCAAAACTGGCTTTAGCTTCATTTATAGAAGTTATGTTTCTTATAATTACCGAATCCTGTTTCATTGCACCTATTTTTTGAACCATCGAACTTTGGCCACATGAAGCTTCGGAAAGAAATACAGTTATAACTTGAGACTTTTGAGTTTGAGCTGCTGAAAAAAGTGGCATTGCTGTCGATACAGTTGTCATCATCTCGCGAAGTGCGAATTCAAAGACAACATCGGCATTTTCAACATCACTTTCAGTTAATTCAAATAAGCCTTTTTTAATGAGATGTTGAATGTAATTTTCGTTTATATCTAAACTTCTTAGAGTTGTTCTTAATTGATAAATTCCAATTGGTTCTTTTTTATGAATTCTTTCAAAGTTTCTAGTTAACTCGTATAGCTTTTTTTCAAGGTCATCAATTTTACTTTTTTGTTTTTCAAACATTTCTTCACCTAATAAGCGTGAATTTTGAGAGTTTATTGGCTGCGACTGAGATTGAGCCTGAACATTTTCTCTTCTTTGTAAAACTGGTGCTACTGTTCCTGGTGCAACGATTCGTGCATCTCTTCGAGGAGCTTGATTGAGTGGCCTTGCCGCATCTATTTCATCATCAAAATTAAAATCATTTGATCTTGCGTGACGGTCATCCTTCTCACCAAGATTTAGAAAATCATCAAGACCTTCACGTAAACCATTTTTAATTTGAGAAGCTATTGCTTTGGTCGAACTGACCTGTCGATTAAGCCCTAAGCTAGCATAGCCTACTGCTGGTCTCGATTGGTTTGATGATGAATTTGAGCGCGATTGTTCATGTTGATCTATCATATTTGCTATATATCCTGCACTTCCATTATAAAATTCTTCTTTTTGTCCGTCATTTAATACGGTGTCTACTTGTGCTTTTCGCACATAGTTTTTTTCAGAGATCGCAGCAGTGATTTCAATTTTTTTCTTTTTGAAAGCCCCCTTTAATCCTTTATTTGTTAATGTTTTTAAAATAACCGCATCTGGACCAAGCTCGCGCTTAATGTCTTTAAGCGCCTCTTCAATGGTGTCTGCTTCAAATTTTCTAACGTACATTTTATAACCTCACCTACAACCTCACCGTTCCTAGTGATCTGATATTAGCATCCGGGCTTAATTCATTGTGGCTTACTACCACAAGGTTTGGGATAAATTTTTCGGTTAATCGCTTGAAGTGGGAGCGAATAACCGGAGAACATAGCACCACCATTTTTTCACCCATATTAGTTGCTTCTTCAATTTTTTCATTGAGTGAAGCCAATATGATCTGAGTTACCTTCGGATCAAGAGAGAGTTGTTGCCCTTGATCTGTTTGAATAATATTTTGAGCAATCGACTCTTCAATATTACGATCCAAAGTAAACAAAGGAATATCACCCTGATCACTTTTAATCTTCTCAGTTATGGTTCTATAAAGTGCTTGACGAGAAAATTCTGTCAGCGCTTCTGTATCTTTAATTGTAGAGCCATACTCAGATAATGTCTCTAAAATTGTGCGTAGATCTCGAACAGAAACACCCTCTCTTAGTAAATTTTTGACGACCTTTAGAACAATTCCCAGATTTAAAATGTCAGGTATTAAGTCATTAACCAATTTTGGATTTGTTTCTTTAAAGTTATCCACAACTCTAACCAATTCTTGGCGACCAAAAAGTTCATGAAGATTAGATTTTAAAATCTCTGTTAAATGAGTTGCTACAATTGTGGAGCAATCAACTACTGTATATCCATTGTACTGAGCATCTTCTTTTTGATCCTCCGATATCCAAACAGCTCTCAAGCCAAAAACAGGCTCAGTAGTTTCTACTCCATCCATTTTTTCGATAACCGTCCCAGGATCCATGGCCAAGAAATAGTCCGACATCAATTCACCTTTGGCCACTTGCATCCCTTTAATTTTGACTGAGTATCCGCCTGGCTTTAACTCCAAATTATCTTTAATTTTCACCGATGGTATTATCACCCCCCAGTCCAAAGCAAAGATTTTTCTCATATGAGTAATTCTCTCAAGAAGATCACCATTTTGTTCTGTATCAACTAAATGAACTAGCCCGTATCCAACTTCTAGCTCAACTAATTCCATATTAAGTAATTCTTCCAAGTTTTGAGGATTGGCTTTCTTGGTAACATCAACTGATTTTTGTTTTTCAGCTATATCATCTTTTGTATTAAGTTGTTCAATTTTAAAAGCCACGAATCCAAGCAGACCTCCCATAAAAAAGAATGGAAATTTTGGAAGCCCTGGAATTAATCCAAAAAAGATTAAAACTGCGCCAGCTATATAAATAGCTTTAGGGTGAATTTTGAATTGTTTTTGAACCTGAGTCCCGATGTTGTCATCGTTAGTATTTCTCGTAACGAGAATACCTGCGGCCGTTGAGATAATAAGAGCAGGGATTTGAGTAACAAGACCATCACCAACAGTTAACAGCGTAAAGGTTTCGGCTGCTTTAGCAATATCCATTCCATTTTGAGCGACACCAATAATAATACCACCAATAATATTGATAGCAGTAATCAAGATACCGGCAATCGCATCTCCTCGAACGAATTTCGAAGCACCATCCATAGACCCGTAAAAATCAGCTTCCTCTGCAACCTCTTTTCTTCTACGTTTTGCTTCAACATCGTTGATTAAGCCCGCATTTAAATCAGCATCAATTGCCATTTGCTTTCCAGGCATAGCATCTAAGGTAAATCGTGCAGCAACTTCTGCAACTCTTCCAGCACCTTTTGTTACAACCATAAAATTGATGATAACAAGGATGATAAAGATAACGATACCTACAATAAAATTTCCCTGAACAACAAACTCCCCAAAAGATTTAATAATATCTCCAGCAGCTCCAGTTCCATCCTGAGCTCCGTGAATCAAAATATTACGGGTTGAGGCAACATTGAGAGCAAGTCTGAATAATGTTGAAATCAAAAGCACTGAAGGAAAAGTAGAAAAATCCAGCGGGCGTTTGGTATAAAGCGAAACAAGCATGATCATGACTGAAAAAGCTAATGATAATGCCAACAACAAATCGAGAATAATTGGAGGAACAGGAACAATCATTACGACGAGAATAGTGAGAATGCCAATCGCTGCTAGAACATCAGGCCCCTGACTAAATATTTTCATTTTTTTTAACATGTCGTTCATAAATTACCCTTATTAAGCCAATGCTTTTTTCTTTTTCTTTAACTTGTAAACAAATGATAGAACTTCAGCTACAGCTTTATATAAATTTCGAGGAACAGGCGCTCCCACCTTAACCGTTTTATAAAGTGTTCTTGCAAGCTGTACATTTTCAACAATTGGGATATTGTGAAGTTTTGCAATTTCTCTTATTTTCAAAGCCATATGATCCTGGCCTTTACCTACGATTGTTGGAGAAACCATTTTTTCAGCATCGTATTTTAAAACAATGCTTATATGGGTTGGATTAGTAATAATAACATCAGCGCTTTCCACATCTTTAATCATACGTTTGCGCGACATTTCTCTCTGAATTTGACGAATTCTCTGTTTTACTTCTGGATTACCATCTTGTTCTTTGCTTTCTTGTTTTATTTGTTGCTTTGTTTGTCTAAGTTTCTTTTGGTAAGAAATTTTCTGATAGGCAAAATCTAAAACTGCTACAGCAGCTAAAGCCATTAAAATAGCAAAAGAGAGCTTCATTAATAATTCTTTCCCGTAAAGAAAAGACTGATAAAATTCTAAATGCATAAAACCATTATATCGAGCTATGTCATCTTTTAGATAAGCGTAGACAACAGATAAAACAACTGCAAATTTAATTATTCCTTTTAGTGTCTCAAATAATGAGCGCATGGAAAAAAGTTTTTTTACCCCGCTAATGGGATTAATTCTCTCAAAGTTTAGCTCTAATATATCGGGAGAATATAAAAATCCAATTTGAGCTACTTGAGAAATGACACCTGCACAAAGTGAAGTCAGCATTACGGGAGCTCCGCATTTTAGTGCAACCACAAAAGTTCTTGTGGTAATCGTATTGAGTGATTTTTCAGTGAAAGCAGAAGCAATATCTAAAGTGTAAAGCCACTCAATATACTTACTCATTTCTTCGTAAATAAATGTAAGTGACAATGATAAAGTCAAAAGGCAAGCAGCTAGTACAAGAACAGACGTGAGCTCTTTAGAAGACGCGACGTCCCCTTTCTTTCTGAACTCATCTATCCGATGCTGGGACGGCTCTTCCGTCTTTTCTGCATCACTGTCTTGTTCGTCGGACATCCTATCCTACTCCTAAGTTTTCAAGAAATAAATTGAAACCATTGCCCCAGTTTTTCAGTATAAATTCTAAAACAAGTTTGAAAAAACTCATCAGATCCAGCTACAAAAACTAAAAGTCCCAATCCAATATTTACGGCAAAACTCACTGCTATAACATTCATTTGTGGAACAGCCCGTGAAACAATACCCATTATTGTATTTATAACAATATTAATAAAGATCATTGGAGTAGAAAGCATTAAGGCAGAAATAAAAAATGCTTTAAACATCATGATAAAAAATTCTGGAGAATGGGCCATCTTCCCAAGGTTGTAAACATGAACAGCTGAAAATGAATTGACCACGCCTTTAAACATTGGAATTAGTGCTCCAGATGTAAGCACCATCATAAGTACTGTCCATTCAATGAGCTTTTCAAAAGGACCGACTTGTCCACCAGCACTTGGATCAAAATAGTGAAGGGCATTGAATCCCACTTGCTGAGTGATCACGGCTCCTGCTGAAACAAAAATGCTCATTATCGATTTAACAAAAAAACCAATAACCAAGCCAATGAGAGTGTTAAAAATTGTTAAATACCAAAAACTATCAACTCCAACATTTTTAATATCCAATAAAAGTTGATTTTGAATCATAGGGAAAAAAGCAAAAGTAATTACCAGTGAAGCTAGAACTTTTACAATTGCTGGAATAGCCACATTATCAAATAAAGGCAATTGAAACATCACGGCAGTCCAACGAGAAAATGCAAGCCAGAAAGCAACGATGATGGTCATATCAGTTATTTGAATATTAAGCATTCGCTTTCTATCGCTCCAACACTATTTTAGGAATATTTAAAAACAAATCTTTAGTAAAAGTTGTTAATGTGTCTGACATCCAAGGAGCAAAAAAAACTAGAGCAGCAACAATTACTAAAATCTTTGGGATAAATGATAACGTTTGCTCGTTGATCTGAGTGACTGCTTGAAACAGCGAAACCAAAATCCCCATAATCAAAGCCCCAATTAGCATAGGCGCAGAAACCATTAAAGCTACTTTAATCGCTTGGTGAGTAATGTCAGCATACGAGTCAAATTGCATTCTATACCTCTAGTGATCGTTATGGATTAAACGATCTTAAAATTGAGCCAGTTACTAGCTGCCAGCCATCTACTAATACAAACAGGAGTAATTTAAATGGAAGTGAAACTACCACTGGTGGTAACATCATCATCCCCATGGCCATAAGCACAGAAGCGACAACCATGTCTAAGATGAGAAATGGTATGTACAATAAAAAACCGATTTGAAATGAAGTCTTGAGCTCTGAAATAATGAAAGCCGGAATTAAATAATGAATTGGGACGTCGTCTATTGTGTTCGGTGCCGTTTTTCCTGTTACATCATAAAATAATCCGATGTCAGCTTTTCTTACTTGCTTTTGCATAAATGAACGAAGGGCAAGAGTAATTTCGTCAATAGCAACAGTTGTTGTAATTGATTTCGACATATAAGGCTGAATAGCTTTATTGAAAATTCGCTCACCTGTGGGTTGCATGACAAACATTGATAAAAAAAGTGAGAAACCCACTAACACCTGATTGGGTGGCATGTTTTGCGTTCCAATAGCTTGTCTCATAAATGAAAGAACGATCAAAATTCTTGTGAAGCTGGTACATAAAATGAGAATTGATGGAGCCAAGGTTAAAATGGTAAACAATAGTAAAACTTCTATTGAATCAACTAAATTTACACCTTGACCAAAGTTAATCGCCATACCTGGCAAGTTCACTCCATTGGCATTTGTTGTTTGTGGGAATGCCAATGCTGGCAATAATAAAAGTGCAAGCAATGCTAAAAACTTTGTTAATTTAAAAATGCCACGTAACTTAAGAGCTTCCATGCTCACCAATCCTTATTGAATTTGCTTCATATTCTTCAGTTTAGTTTTAATCTGATCTGAAAATCTTACTTGATCTTTTACAGGAGCTTTTTCAATTGATTTCAAAGCTGGAGCATCGAATTTATCGACACCAACACCGTCATTGTCATCATTTAGCATATCATCAAGTGAGTAATTATTGGCAACAGTATCTTCTTTAAGCTTAAACTCTTTTTCTTTGCGATTTGCCTTATAGAGGTTCGTATCAAAATTTGAACCAGTAACTTCTTCTTCACCAGTTTTTATCAATCCTGTGACATCCTGAATTTCTGAAATTAATGACATTCCTTCTTCAGTGTTTGAGATTAAGAAAACTTGCTTGTGAGCTTTTACCATCATCAATGATCTCTTTGGAGTGACATGAGTTGTGCTGATAACTTCTACTAATTTTGTACTATGAAGAAATCCAAGTTTCCCTTTTTTAATGACACCTTTTTTAAATAATGTAAGTACTCCATAAAAGCCAAGTACCATTAAGCTTAGAAATGCAACGAACTTACCAATATAAGATGTTAGTGAGAAATTAGACTTAGCTGGCTCTTCCTTATTAAACGTAGGCTTAGTACCGATTTTTTGTAAACCAGATTGAGCCATATTGACACTATCGTCTTTGATGGCAGTATCAGCTTGAGCCTTAGCTTGTTCCGGATGCTTTGAGGCAGCTAATTTTTCATTTTCTTTAACTAGAGTTGTTAAATAATTTTCATCAAGCTTTTCAGCTTCAACTGCATTGGTTTCGATTACTTTTGCCGAAGCACTTACCACGCTTGGAGAGCGACTGATTTTAGAAACTACTTGAGTGGCTAAGCGAGGAAAACTGACGTCAACAGAGCCATCTTTTAAAGTAATATTGACTAGCGATTCTCTCCCTTTTAGTGAATAAGGAAGAAGTGCTTTTACGCTGACACTATCATTTGTAGCCTGATTAGCAGTCACAATTCCATTTACAAAAGTTCTTTGAATTTTTGAAGCGACATGAGCATTAGGAATGATAATTTGTAATGTTTTATCATTTATTAAAATTTGTGGGTTATCATTTAAATTTCCCACCATCTTAATCGACAATCGATTTTCGGTCGACTTATCTGCCTTAAGCTCAACTCCTTTAATGTTAACTTCTTCAGCTAATACCGAGAAAGTTGCGAGTGAAAGTAGTAAAAGTGTAAAGTTTTTCACTTATATCTCCTGGTATTACTTAAGAGTTTCAATTCTTTCAATTGGACTAATAATATCTGTTAATCGAATTCCAAATTTTTCGTTAACAACAACAACTTCACCTTTAGCTACAAGTTTGCCGTTAACAAGTATTTCAAGCGGCTCTCCGGCAAGTTTATCAAGCTCTAAAACTGATCCTTGACCAAGCTGAAGTAGATCCTTGACTATAATCTGTGTCCTTCCCAACTCAACTGAAACCTTTAGTGGAATATCTAAAATAAAGTCAAGATTTTGGACTTTTAATTTATTAAGGGAATCATCCCCAGCTTTTACTTCGTCCGCCATTCTTTCAACATTCACTCTATTCATCTTCCTCTCCCCTAATTATCTTATTAATTTTTGATTCTTGATTCTTTATTTACTCATAGTTCATCAGCATTTTCATAGCTAACGCTCGCATTAACCTTTGTGATTTGAACAGCTCGATTTCCTTTATACGTCCCCATTAAACACTTCATTTTTTCCACTCCCTCAACAGCAACACTAACTTCCCCTGAAGCATCTTGATTAAGAGGAATTATATCGCCAGGCTCAAGTGTTAGAAGATCTCCCAACGTCATCTCTGCTTCTCCTAAGTGAACAACAATTGTTGCTTTAGTGCTTTTGATATGCTCATTCATGGCCTGAGTCCAGATAGAGTCAGCCATTTCATTATCTGTTTGAAAGCTTGAAGAGAGTTTTTGCTTGATTGGTTCAATTGTTGAATAAGGAACAACAATCATAATAGTCCCTGAGGCTGATTCAAACTCAACTTCAAGTGTCGTTGCAATAATTACATCTGAAGGAGGAACAACCCCTACGAATTGTGGATTGATTTCGGTACGAAGGTATTGAGCATCAATGCGGTGAACGGGAGCCCAAGCCTCTTCAAGATCATTGATGGCCATATCCATAATCTTTCTCATAAAAGAGAGTTCGATCATGGTAAATTCTTTTCCTTCAATTTTAGTAAATGGTCTATCAGTTCCACCAAAATATGAATCTATAATCGCATAAGCTAATTTTGATTCAAAAACTAAAAGAGCGGGACCTCTTAGTTCGTTAAATCTCATAATACACATGCATGATGGTATCGGAAGTGTATTAACGAATTCACCAAACTTTAAAAGATCAGTTGAGATGATTGAAATTGTAGAAATTTTTCTTAAAGAATTTGATAAAGAGACTCGAAAACTTCTAATAAATCTTTCATAGATAATTTCAAGGATAGGCATTCTTCCGCGTATAACACGGTCTTGATTGGTAAGATCGTATGGCTGAATATTTTCATCGGAGTTATCATTCGAACCACCTCCGTTATCACCACCACCAGAAAAGGAGTCTCCTCCACCATCGTTAACAGCGTTTAATAGTGCATCTACTTCATCTTGACTTAAAACTTGTGCCATAATCTTCCCCTCCTGGGATTCATAAAGCTAATAGGTGCTAACATCTTGTCGGCACTCTAGAATCAATTACAATTTAGTTGATTTGAAAACCAACATAATAAATATCTACAATCTGCCCATCAACTAAAAAATTATTTATCGATGTCTTTACTTCTTCTTTAAGATACTCTTTACCTTCTTTTTTCAAAAGCTCTTCAGGTTTTTTTGCATTCAACATGCTAATGATAGTGTCACTAATTTGTGGCTTTCTCGCATCAATTTCTTCTTTTTTAGCATCTTTATTAAATTTCAAAACGAGACTAATACGAATAAATCTTCTTGGTCCATCTCCTTGGGCAAGATTTGCAGTAAATGGATCTAAAGGATACAAGAGGCCATCGGCTTTTACTCCTTCAACTTCACCTTTCTTTTCTTCGCCGCCATGACCACCACCGTGCCCACCTTCAGCTTTCTTTTCACCATGTCCAGCAGATGCTGCATGCTCACCACCACCTTCAAGATCTTGCTTCATAACATCTGAAGCAGTTGTGACTGCATTTAATTTTTTATGATTTTGAAATTGAAAAAAGCCAATTGCACCTACAGCAAGAGTGTTTACGACAACTAAAATAACTAATAACGGATTTTTTCCAGAAGCTGTTGCTTCTGCGTCGTTCTTCACTTGCTTTTCTTCGGCCATTTTTACCATCCATGGAATAATGCGTACCTGTCAAAAATTATACATAAGAAGGCAAATTGGTTCAAGTGATCTTAATGATAATTGGAAAAATATGCCGACTTGATCAATTTTGGGTGACTTAATGAAGAGTTTTTGACAGTAAGACTTTTGACATGGGAAAATTTTACCTGAGCATTTCAGTTACAAACTTTCTTTCCAAGGCTTTCCTGGTTTGAACTTTGGAACAACACGAGCGCGAATTCTAATTTTTTTTCCAGTGGAAGGATTAACACCTAAACGAGCAGCTTTTCTAGATTTAGTAAAAGTTCCAAAGCCCACCAATGTAACATTTTCACCTTTCTTAACAGTTCTCTTTATAGTTTCCAACATGACTTCAATAAATTGGT
>CANFNL010000091.1 GCA_947448205.1 Bacteriovoracaceae bacterium | reverse complement strand
TGCAACTACACTATGTATGTGCCAATGATTACTTATATAGTGAGTGATTTAAATACGACCGCCGCAAGTACTATTAGCTTAACTCGTGCTGGAAGTAGCGAGAGTTTATGTGATAATTTTTTTTTAGGATTTTCTAAGGGCAAAGCCAGTAGCTATAATCGCGCTGCTAAAAATGACTCAAACGCTAGCACCCTTAATTATAATTTATTCAAAAATAGTAACACAACTGGTGTTTTAAAAAATAGTAATGATATTACTTCTCCTAACGAGACTGTCTCTGATGCAATCAATAAAAATGAAACAAAAACCTATACTTATTATTTTGCCTTAAATTCGTTTGCAAGCAATCTACCAGCAGCAGGAACTTATTACGATGAGATTAGAGTCGAGTCTAATTCTGGAAGCTATAATCACTTAGGCTCACATGAAGAGGATAAGGATCTTCAAATTCAAATTGTTGTTCCCAAGTTTACTGGACTAGCTTTAGTAGATACTGGCGGTACATACGATCCCTCACGCACTTCAAAGACCCTTGATTTTGGAGAATTACAAACTGCAAAAGAGTTGAGTTTTGATTTAAGAGTCGTAAGTAATGCCGGCTATAATATAAAAGTGTCTTCAGTTAATAATGGAACTCTTAAAAGAGTCGGTGGAGTTGGAACAACTTCAACCATTAACTATGGATTCTATTCCAATGGAAATATCATTGGGCTTAGCAACTCATCTAGTGCGGCAGTTTCGATTGCATCGGGAACTGGTGTTACTCCTTCGCAAGGGGTAAATATTCCTATTCGAGTGGTGATTGGATCTGTCGATGCGACAAAAGATTCTGGAACTTATCAAGACTATATAACTTTAACGACAGTGACATCCGACTAATTTCTTGGTAGAAGTAAGTCGATTGTTAGCGAGGAAAGAATGTCAAAAAAAATCTGCCTTACTGGTATTAAAGCAACAGGAATGCCCCATCTTGGAAATTATATTGGTGCCATTAAGCCAGCTATTGATATGGCCAATACAGGTGAATTTAATTCTTATTATTTTATAGCTGATTATCATTCATTAATTGGAGTTCACGATCCAAAGCTTATGAGAACTTATATTCATGAAGTGGCTGCTGCTTGGCTAGCCATGGGTTTAGATCCTAATAAAGTCACACTCTATAAGCAAAGTGATATCCCTGAAATTCTCGAACTTCATTGGATGATTTCATGCTTTACAATTAAAGGATTAATGAATCGCTCTCATGCTTATAAAGCCTCTGTTCAAGCCAATATTGAGAGTGAGCGCGATGAGGATCACGGGATTAATATGGGACTTTTTACTTATCCCATACTAATGGCAGCCGATATTATGATCCTCAACGCCGATGTTGTACCTGTGGGCGCTGATCAACTTCAGCATATAGAAATTGCTCGCGATATTGCGACGACATTTAACAATACTTACGGCAATAATCTCAAACTACCCAAAGCCATAGTTGCCCAAGACAATAAACTTCTTGCTGGACTCGATGGCCGTAAGATGAGTAAAAGTTATAATAACCACATCCCATTATTTTCAACGGAAAAAGAACTAAAAAAACTAATTAATCGGATTACGACCGATTCCAGCGATCCTAGTAGTCCTAAAAATCCAGATGAATCCCTGATTTTTGACTATTATTCTCAATTTGCGACTAACGAGCAAGTTGCTTCACTTCGAGCATGGTATCTTCGCGGTATCGGTTGGGGAGAAGCGAAGATGGAGCTTTTAGTGACCTTAAATAAGACATTAGAAGGCCCTCGGGAGCTATATAATGAACTTATGGCCAATCCAAAAAAGATAGACCTCATTCTTCAGGAAGGGGCTGCAAAGGTGCGTCCTCAGGCGCAAGAATTGGTGAGTAAATTAAAACACACTATAGGTGTTAGTTGATTTCTTGTGTTTATGAGTCTTTTTTACACACATCTAAACACAGCGCTAGTCATTACGATAAAACTATCGTACAAGAATTTATTAATTAACGGATTCTTTCCTCGTTAAGCTTTTTTTGCGTTATAAATGTTGCGGTTTTCATTTAGAGCAATAGCGATGGTGAGACCCCACATTCAACGGAGTTAAAAGTGACATTTCAAGAATTGCCACTACGTGAGTCATTGCTTAAAGCAATAACTGAAAGAGGGTACGTAGACCCAACAGAAATTCAAGCACAAGCTATCCCGGCCCTTGCTACTACAGACACAGACTTTGTAGGACAGGCTCAAACAGGTACAGGAAAAACGGCAGCATTCGTTCTTCCGCTCCTTAACAAAGTAGATTCAAGTTCTCGCGATGTTCAGGCATTAATCCTGACACCTACTCGCGAGCTTGCAAATCAAATCAATGATGAGATTAAAAAATTCTCAATCTATGAAAAAATTAAAACACTTCCAGTTTACGGTGGAGTTTCTCTTGAAGGTCAAGTTCGTAGCCTTCGTAAAGACCGTCCACAAATCGTAGTTGGAACTCCTGGGCGAGTTCTCGATCTGATCGAGCGTGGAGTTTTAATTTTAGATAATGCAAAATATGCCATTCTCGATGAAGCAGATGAAATGCTTGATATGGGATTCATTGATGATGTTAAAACAATTCTTTCTAACTTAGGTGAATCGAAAAAAACTTGGATGTTTTCAGCAACTATGCCAGCTCCAATTTTAAACTTGATTAAAACTTACTTAAAAGATCCGTTGGTAGTTAAAGTTCAAAAGAAAACTTTATCTAATGAATCAATTGAACAAAAGCATTATGTTGTTCGTCACTCACAAATGAGCGAAGCCGTTTGTAGAATCCTCGATTCATTAGAAGATTATTACGGAATGATTTTTTGTAGAACAAAAATTGATGCAAAATCATTGGCTGACGAATTGAATGCTCGTGGATATCCATCGGATTCTATGCATGGTGATATGTCGCAACAGCAACGCGACCTTACGATGAGAAACTTTAAAAATAAAAAAATAAATATGCTGGTTTGTACGGATGTTGCTGCTCGCGGCATTGACGTTGATAACCTTACACATGTTATTAATTATGGACTTCCACAAGATATAGAATCTTACGTTCACCGAATTGGTCGTACTGGCCGCGCAGGGCAGTCAGGTGTGGCGATTACACTGGTTGAGCCAAGTGAACGTTATAGACTTCGCATGGTTGAAAACAATACGAAAGCTCGAATTGTTCAAGCAGTTCTCCCAACACCTAAAGACTTAAAGCAAGTTCTTGTTCGCAAAGAGCTTAAGAAATTTGATTCGCTAATTGAAAAATTGGACAAATTAGAATCTGATGAAGTTTTTGCTGAAAAATTTGAATCAATGGAAAAATCAGATCTTCTAAAAGTTATGTACAATCATTTGTTTCAAGCTCAGATTTCTCGTTATGATCATGCTCCTTCATTGGAAGTATCTGAACAACGTCGTCCAGATAATAGAGATAATCGTAGTATGGACTCTAGAGGAAATGCAGCCAGTTCGAATTCTTCAGGGCCACAAGGCCGAGCTAATCATAGTGGCAATATGAGATTTTTCGTTAATATCGGTAAAGATCATGGATTAACTTTAAAATCACTTCTAGGCTCAATTGCTACGATGGTAAACGTTGACGAGAGAATGATAAGAAATGTTGATATGAAAGAAACTTTTTCATTTTTAGAAGTTCCTGAAAATTTCGGAGACGCCCTGCTAAAAGTTAATGGTCCTATGATCAATGAGCGCAATGTTCGATTTGAATTAACTCGTTCAGCTCCTATGACTCGTGGAAGTTATGGTGGTGGTGATCGCGATCGTCGCCCAAATAGTTTCCGTGGACGCTTTAGTGGAGGTGGAAATAGCAATTCATCTGACCGAGTAAGCCGCTCTGAAAGACCAAGTTCAGAAAGATCTTTCCGCGCTTAAGAAAATATCAGTATAATTGTCTTAATAGAAACGCCCCATTTGGGGCGTTTTTTTTTATAGGATTGATATGAAGACTTTAATCTTTACCGGCGGTGGCAGTGGCGGACATGTAATGCCAGCACTTACTATCATTAAAAAAATTAACATGAATAATGAATTTGATATTCACTATATTGGGGGAATCAAAAGTATAGAGCGTGAGCTTGTAGCTGATTATCAATTAATTTATCATCCCATTCATACCGGAAAGCTGCGACGTTACTTATCAGTAGAAAATTTAAAAGATATCTTTGGAATTTTTTTAGGTCTTATAGATTCTTTTAAAGTTTTATGGAGATTTAAAAAAGATGATACATTAGTTTTTTCAACTGGTGGTTTTGTGAGTGTTCCAGTTGTTATAGCCGCCAAACTTCAGGGGAAAAAAGTTTATATTCATGAACAAACCAGCCGGGTTGGATTGGCCAATAAAATCGCTTCTATATTTGCTAGTAAAGTCTTTATAAGTTTTGAAGAATCCTTTAAATATTTTAAAAAAGGAAAAACCTATTTTTCAGGTTATCCCGTAAGAGAAGAATGTTTCAGTGAAACAATTAAGGAAGTTGTCATTAATGGCCGTTATTTAAATCAAAGTTCAAAACCGATTCTTTTTGTTACCGGCGGAGGTAATGGAGCCCTATTAATTAATAAATTAATAAAAAAGAATTTCAAAGAACTTCTCGATAATTATATCGTCGTTCATCAGGTAGGAAAATCCTTTATAGCAGAGTACTCAAAGCTTACTCATCCAGATTATTTTCCAATCGCATTTGTTGGCAAAGAAATGATCGATCTTTTTAAGCTCGCCACGGCAACCGTTGCAAGGGCTGGTGCTGGAAGTGTTTGTGAATTAATGGCCGTTGGAAAAAAATCTATTTATATTCCATTAAAAATAGCACAAAAAAATGAACAATTTTTTAATGCCTTAGAGGCAAAAAATAAATTAGGATCTATTGTGATTGAAGAAGATAATCTCAATGATGAGGTGTTTCTTAAATCATTAAAGGAAATTGGCTTTGATAACCCCATGATAAAAATTCAAGGCCAAAATGGTTTAGATTTTCTTGTTAAGGAAATTAGAAAATATTTCGATGAAGCAGTTAAACATTAATCGTTGTGAGTTGCGATGAAATTGAGCACATCTATTCTGCTTACCACACCCTTTAGGTAATTTTCCTTGTTTACCACAGGCATCCATTTTAATTTATTCTTAAAAAGAATAACCAAGACTTCTTTTAGTGTTGTTTCAGGAGAAACAGTGATGACATCTAGTTTAAACTCGATGGCACTGTTTAATTTTTTTGAAGCAGCTTGTAAAAGTAGATCATACTCTGATACCACCCCCAGAATTTTTCCTTCGAAATCAACCACCGGGGCACCACTGATATGGTGAACTCGAAAAGCCTCGATAGTGCTTTTAATGGTATAATTAGATTTAAGTGCAATAAAATGCGAGCTCATAAATTCAGTAACAGTCGCATCCGTAAGTTTAGGATGAGATGTTTTATCAAGAATTTTTTTTTGATAATTATCGTTCATTAGCCAATTCTTAAAATATAACCGCGAGACTTAATCGTTTTAATATAGCGAGAAAATGGCATAAGTTTTTTTCTCAAATTAGAAAGGTGGGTATCTATATTTTGATTTTGAACATGGATATTAGGCCAGAGTAAGTTAGTAATATACTCACGACTAAAAACTTTATTAGGATTTTTAGCTAACAAATGAATTAATTTGAATTCAATTGGAGTCAATTGAATTTTTTCATCATTTATTTCTGCCATTTGCATGTCACAATAAAGCTTAAATCCATCAAAACTTAAAAGATTTTCGCTATCAGCAGTAACAGGCTTTGAGTTAATTTTATTTTTTATGCGAGCGATAAGCTCCCGCAGTGAAACTGGCTTTACGATAAAATCATCTGCCCCTAAATTTAATCCGCTAATTACTGCTTCCTCTGAAGGATCACCACTTAAAAAAATAACCGGAAGTTTAGGGTAATTGCCTTTAAATTTTTCATAAAGTTCAAAGCCATTGATGTTTGGCATATGCAAATCTAGGATAACTAGATCAGTTTGAGCGCTTCCCAAAAAGGTAATGAGATCCAATGGATTTTGAATAAGCTCTAAATTAAAGGTCGGTGATAAAAGTTCGTTATAGCTTTTGAGATTATCCTTAACGTCATCGACGATTGTAACGTGCATTTTTTTCTCCATAAATTACCCCTAAACTAAACACTTTTAAAAATTATAATACAGATCGGGTGCCTATCAATTTATATACCTTAATTTGGGTAGCTCTTAAGATTATAGTTACAAAGGATTGATTTTACAAGTAGCGATAAATGGCTGTAGGGAAATTTAACTAACAAAATTCAAATAAATGCCCTTAGGTAATTAAGGTCATGAATTTATTGATTAACTTAAAGACCCAAGAGGCCATTGCGAAGGTTTTCATCACGAGCATTGGTAAACCAAATATTCAAAAGTGCTTTTGAGAATTCAGCTCCAGAGATTTTTTCTAACGTTTTTCCTTTAACATTCATAACCACACCATCGCTTAAAAAAGTAATGGTCATGATGTCATTTTTCACAACGTCAGGAACATTTGCATTAAATTTGTCCATTGAAGCTTTTAAGGCTTCAGGATTTTTGTTAGCCGCTTCCATTCCTTCAAGAAAGGCATCTTGCAATTTTTTAGCATCAACTTCGCGAACAAAATGCATAACAATTTGTTTTGGTGAAGGTGATGCTAGGATTGAAGCAGCCTCTTTATTTTTGGCAGCTAAATAAAGTGCACCATAGTAAACTTTGATTTTCAAAAAAGTAGCTTTTCTGATTCCAATACCGTTAAGTACAAGCTCTTTTCCCTCAATATTTGCTTTATCAGCGAAAGTTATTCCGTCGAGTGTAGCAGCAGAGAGATTAACAGAAAGTGTTAGTATTAGAGAACAAATTAGCCTTTTCATGATTATCCTTTTCTAACTACAGATCGTTTACTTCCGACGAGTTCTTTTTTTCTGATACGGATTGATTGAGGAGTGATTTCAACCCACTCGTCATTATCAATCCAATCGAGTGCCCATTCAAGAGTGCGGTTTACGATTGGAGGTAGTATTGGTTGCTCATCTTTTCCAGCAGTTCGCACAGAAGTTAAATGCTTTTCACGTACACAGTTTACTACGATATCGTTCGGGCGAGTTGCTTCACCGATTACCATACCTTCATAAGTCATCTCTCCAGGCTTAACGAATTGTTTTCCAGATGAAAGAAGATTGAATAGAGCATAAGGAGTCATCTTACCTGCTCTGTCAGAGATGATGGCCCCATTTTGTCTTCCTAGCATTTCACCAGTAAAAGGACGATATCCAACAAATTCAGAAGACATTAAACCGGCTCCACGAGTATCTGTTAAGAAAATCCCGCGGTATCCAATTAATCCACGTGAAGGAATTGTGAAAACCATACGAGTTCTTTCATCCCCAAGTGGCATCATATTTTCCATGATTCCTTTTCTAACAGAAAGTCTTTCAGTGATAGCCCCAGTTGCATCATTTGGAATATCGAGGACAACTTTTTCAAATGGCTCCATCTTTGTTCCATCTTCAGCAGTTTGAAAAAGTACTTGCGGACGACCAACCATTAACTCAAACCCTTTGCGGCGAAGTTGTTCGAAGACGATAGCGAGTTGAAGTTCTCCACGCCCTTTAAGGATGAAGACTTTTGGATCATCAGTTCCTTCGTATTGAAGTGCTACGTTGGTTTTAATAGAGTCTTGTAAAAATTCTTCAAGCTTTCTACTCGTTAAGTAATCACCTTCTTGTCCAGAAAGTGGAGATGTCGATACAGAAACTTGAACTCCAACGGTGGGAGGTTCAACGGTAATACGTGGAAGTGGATCGATATTGTTTGTCGAGACAATGGTGTCTCCAATTTTAGCATTATCAATACCCGCGATGATAACGATTTCTCCAGCATCAGCTGATTCAACCTCAGTAATTGCTAAAGCTGAAAATTCTTGAATTGCTGTGACTTTTGAAGATTTATTTTTTTTGTCGACATCGCAAAGAGTGTAGTTACCACCTTTTTTAATTGATCCTCGCTGAATTCGACCGATCGCCAGTGGCCCTAGATAGGGTGAGTAGGAAAGGTTTGTAACGAGAAGCTGAAGATCTGCTCCTTCAGAAACTCTTGGCTGAGGAAAGAAATCAGAAACCATCAAATCTAGAATTGGATTAATATCTGTTCTTACAACTTTTGGGTCATGAGTTGCCCAACCAGCACGAGCACTTGAGTAAACAATGGGTATGTCTAAATCGAAATCTTCAATATTTAACATTGAAGCGAGTTCTAAAAAAAGCTCTTCGATATCGTGTTTAACTTCTTCAATACGCTCATCTGGTCTATCAATTTTATTGATTACTACAGCGATCTTTAATCTTTGCTCCATTGCTTTGGTCAAAACAAAACGTGTTTGAGGAAGCGGTCCTTCAGATGCATCGACAAGGAGTAAAATTCCATCAACCATCATTAGAGATCTCTCAACTTCACCACCAAAGTCGGCGTGGCCAGGAGTATCAAGAAGATTGATTTTTGTATCTTTCCATATAAAAGCACAGTTTTTTGCTGTGATCGTAATTCCACGTTCTTTTTCGATTTCCCCAGAGTCCATTACTCTGTCTGTCATCTCTGCGCGAGCATCGAAAGTTCCAGATTGTCTTAAAAGACAGTCGACTAGTGTGGTTTTACCATGGTCAACGTGAGCGACGACCGCGATGTTTTTAAGGTGGCTGTAAGGCTTAGACATGGGCAAATTTCCTTGGTTCCAGGTGATCAAAATATATAATGAATTTCGGGAGACTTTAGCATAAGATGGCTTTTTTAGCGAGATAACAATGATACAAGCGAAAAATTTATCTAAACATTTTGGCGCACAAGACCTATTTGATAATGTTAGTTTTCAATTAGGAAGCCGCGAGCGCGTGGGCTTGGTTGGAAGAAATGGCTCTGGAAAATCAACCCTATTTAAACTAATTCTCGGAGAGTTATCGGCCGATTCTGGAGAAATATCTATCCCTAAGGGATATAGACTCGGCGCTCTTGAACAACATATTCATTTCACTAAACCTTCCGTTCTAGAAGAATGTGTGCAAGTTTTAAATCCCGAAGATTTTTTGGAGCATGAAGCTGAAAAGATTTTATTTGGATTAGGCTTCTCGGATGAAGATTTACAAAAGGATCCAAAGAGTTTTTCTGGTGGTTATCAGATCAGGATAAACCTCACTAAGGTTTTGCTTCAAGCACCTAATCTTCTTTTATTAGACGAACCCACTAACTATTTAGACATTGTAAGTATGAGATGGCTTAAGGCTTTTCTTAAAAATTTCCCAGGGGAAATTATGCTTATTACCCACGATCGCGAATTCATGGATGATGTTGTTACTCACACTATGGGGCTACACCGGCAACAGCTAAAAAAGATAAAAGGCGATACCTCTAAATTTTACGAACAAATTCTTCAGGAAGAAGAAATGTATGAAAAAACGAGGGAAAATTTAGATAAAAAAAGAAAAGAGATGGAAGCCTTTGTCGAGCGCTTTAAGGCCAAAGCGTCTAAGGCCGCTCAGGCTCAATCAAGGATGAAAGCTTTAGAGAAAATGAGCAGCATGGACAAGTTAGCTGATGTTGAATCATTGGGATTTCGTTTTCGGTTTGTCGAGTGTCCAGGCAAGCAAATTGCCGAGACAAAGCATTTGAGTTTTTCCTATGACGGCGACAAACACAATGCTCTTTTTCATCAACTGAGTATCCCAATAAATCGTGAAGACCGCATTGGTATCATAGGGAAAAATGGAAAAGGAAAGTCGACCTTATTAAATGTTATCGCCGGCATACTCGATCCTATCGAAGGCAAAGTAAGCTTTCATCCTTCGGTCCAGATTGGGCATTTTGGGCAAACAAATATTAATCGTCTTAATATGGAAAATACTATTGCTGAAGAAATTCAGGAAGAAAATAGTTCTCTTACTATCTCTGGAGTTCGCAATATTTGCGGAACCATGATGTTTGAAGGTGATTTGGCTAAGAAAAAAATAAAAGTGTTATCTGGTGGAGAGCGCGCTCGGGTATTGCTAGGAAAAATTTTAGCGAAACCTGCCAATTTGCTTTTACTAGATGAGCCCACTAACCATTTGGATATGGAATCTATTGAGTCACTTACGGAAGAAATAGGTAATTTTCCTGGTGCAGTTGTTATTGTCACCCACAGCGAAATTATGCTTAGAAATCTAGCGACTAAATTAGTTATTTTTCACAATGGCAATGCTGAAATTTTTAACGGCACTTACGATGAATTTTTAGAAAAAATTGGCTGGGAAAGTGAAGAGAGTAAACCAAATAAAGTTCATCGAAAAAAACTCACTGAAAAAGAAATCAAGCAACGCCGAGCTGAGATTGCCATTGAAAGAGCAAAGCAAACCAAAAATTTTAGAGAAGAGATTGAAGTTTGTGAAAATGAAATTACTAAAAATGAAAATCTTTTAGAGAGAATCACGGCAGAGTTAGAAAAAGCGGCCATTGCTCAAGATGCAGCGAAACTTAATGATTACACTCATGCAGTAGGAAAATTAAATCAACTGATTGAAAATTTGTTTGAGAAGCTCTCAAATGCCAACGAAAATCTTGATTTTGTTAATAAAAAATATGACAAAGAGCTAGAGCAATTATGAAATTTTTTTTATGTTTGACCTTGCTCGTCTCGAAAGTATTTGCGGGGGAAGAATTAAAGGAAAGTTGCAAAGGCTGCCTTCTGCCACCGAGCTTTGAGAAAGCCTTATTTCGATTTGATAAGGACCATCCGACCGTAAATATTGAAATCTAATACAAAGTGTTAGCCCTAAGTTGTGGTGTTTATCATTTTCTTAGATATTGAATTCTTCCTAGCAGAGTGCTATTTTGATGTCCTCAACTTTTAGGGGATCTGCTCATGTTAAACGATAATTTCTACATTGCTTATTCGGGCGAAGCTCAAAATGAAATTTATGATTACATTAAAGGCTTGCATGTCTATTCAAGGGTTGAAGAGGCAAAAATTCTAGAAATGGATGATTGTCCAACTTTTAGAAAAGAAACTGAGGAAATCAGAAATGAACTAGAAAATGGGAAGCGCATTGTAATCGTAAAGCCATTTATTGATCTCCATAATAAATACACTATTCTAGAACAAAGAACGATTAGTTGGTTGTTAGGGAATATATTAGGTGAAACATTGGTGCAAAACGAAGCCGGCGATCGAGCCATTTTAGTTTATGACCGTGATCGTTCCAACTCCATGACTAAGGGAGCACGCTATCATCAAACGAGAGAAGGTGGGACG
>CANFNL010000090.1 GCA_947448205.1 Bacteriovoracaceae bacterium | reverse complement strand
GCTCTAAAAAACAAGGTTGGCGGAACAACTAAGAAAAAAAAGGTGAAGCATATTGCAGCTGAATTTAAAAATTTAGGAAAATTATTTAATCCCATTTTTTGATAAATTTTGATTCGCGTATTTTTAGTTTTGTTATCAATTACAATAAGCAATCCCTGAATAAGTCCATATAATCCTTAAATTCAAAACTAACACTCTAAAAATACAAAGAACCTTGAGCTTGAGTCTTATCTCTCAAAATCGACCAATTTCTAGACAATCTATGTAGAGAGTACATTGAGCAGCCCCTCAACTGCTCTAAGTACTATTTATTTGCTAAAATTGCTTGATCACGACCTAGTAAACGAGGATCTATGAAACTGTTGAAAATGTTTTTCTTAATCATCAGCCTTTTAACCTTAAGTCATTCGTGGGGACAAGATGTTAACTTAGATCTCGCTCAAGCAGCTAACGATTTTAATGCAATTTTTAGTAATCGATTGGAAAAAATAAAAGAAGGAAGCCGCCCCTTTATCATGCTTCATGATAAAAAAGGTCCAACTGTACTTATGTTCCACGGACTTTCAGACTCTCCAGGCTCTATGAAAGAAGTTGCCAACATCTATTTTAAACATGGCTATAATGTACTCACTGTACTACTTAGAGATCACGGGCTACTTTCTGATTATCGAAGAGATATCAGGGATCAAATTACTTTGCAAAATTGGAGAGAGGATATAGATCAATACATGAAGGTCGCATTAAGTTTAAGTGATTCTAACAAAATCAGTTTAATTGGATTTTCATTAGGTGGTGCCCTTATTTTAGATACAACTCATCGCTATGAAGGAAAAATAAATTCTCTGGTTTTTTTAGCTCCACTTTTCAAAATGAACCACGAATGGGCAATTCCAGCATCTAAATTTTTAAGGCATGTTCTCTATTCAACTAGTAAGGGAATAAAAGAAACTGCTCATTTCTACCCAAATATCACCCTTAATCAAACCTATCAAGCTTATAAATTAACTAAATATATCAAAAAAAATATTACTCAAGAGCCAACAAGTGAATTATTAGCTATTCCCAAATTAATGTTTCTAACTGATGCCGATAGCACAATTGAAAATAAATATGCTTACAAAGTAGCAGAACTTTTACAACTAGATTCAAATCAAATTGTCACATATACCAACGACCAACAAGAAACAACAGTGCTCCATAGAGACCTGCCTATGCGATTCATTAATGCCAGTGGAGCTATGAATCCTCATATTGATGATCTCCTAAAACGACTCGATAATTTTTTAGCAGCACATGATAGATAAAGGAATTATTATGAAAAAAATTTTATTATGCTTAGCTTTATCCTCACCGATAATTAACTCTGCTGAGACTGATCAATTTTATGCTCGGGATGCTGTCATTAGAGATTCTGCCAACGAATTAAATGGATATTTCCAAGAAAAAATAGAATTGGCAATAGATAAATCTAATCGGGCCAAACAGAGTCTGGACTGTCGAGAAGTCGCACTTAATGTTTTTACCCAAGTGCTTGGTGAATTTGATATAGGAGAATATGTCCAAGATAAAACATTTAGCAAAGTAAGTTACTTCACACAAACCGATTTATCAATAGAGAGATTTCCCGCAGATAATTTTGCAGAAAAAAATTATAGAGCTGATTCAATTTATAAAAAACGAACATATCCTTCGAATTTAGTTGGTATCGCTCGAACAATCAATGTGGATGGCATCTATATGGGAACAGATAAAATAGGACACTTTTCAATTATCGGCAAAACTTACTATAAAAACTTTTTAGCCGCACTAAAAAATGGGAAAACTCCAGAACAGGCAACAGAAATTGCTATAAACAAAGGAATTAAGCAAGAAATTGCATTTCTTGGATATGCCATTGGAGGCGTCATGGCCTATGGGGACCTAGAAGCAAACTTTCAGGGTTTAATGTTTGCTAGAAATATGTGCGAAGGCAGCGCTCCTCATATTATCTTTAAAAATAACCAATGGAAACAAAATCCCGAGAATCTCTTTAATATAAAAGATTATGTTAACCCTAAATTTGATGAGTCCTTTAACGTAAGTTTATGGTCACCTAGTGCATGGGGAAAAATGAAAAATGAAATCATCACTGGCTATTGTCTTAATAGAGTAAATTCAAACTATAAAAAAAGAGTTGAATCTTATTTACCAAGAATTAAAGAGACCATAAACGATAAAATCATTAATCAATTCTTGGTCCAAAACAAAAAATTCGACAGGAAAAATCAATTATTAAGCCCTAATTTCCAATGCCCAAAATAATTGAATAACTACAAACTCCGTTCTTATAGACCTCCACCCTGAAATCCTCTCACTCGCAACGTGAGATCCACTAAATTTGCTCCTAACTTCTCCAGGGATTTCATGGTTATTTCCGGCCGTATATTACCATATTCATCAATGACCTCATGGGCCCTTGGTACACATACCTGCTCCGGCATTACAACTACATTAATTATTTCTAATAGTGATCGCGCATGTACTAAACCTCGCATGCCTCCAAAATTTCCGGGAGAGGCACTTATTAAACCAGCAACTTTCCCATTAAAACAATGCAGTGGAGCTTCTCCCTTATCAGATCGGGATACCCAATCAATTGTATTTTTAAAGACACCACTTAATGATCCATTGTATTCAGGTAAAGCAAAAAGAAATCCATGATTTTGTGAAAATAATTCTTTTATTTTTAATACATTACTGGGCAGGCCCTCTTTTTGTTCGAAATCTCCATCGTATAGTGGCATACGGTAATCTTGCAGATCAACAATTGTAACCTCGGCTCCAGCTTCTCTAGCTCCAAAAACGGCTACTTTTAAAATCTTTTTATTAAATGATTCACTTCTTGTGCTTCCTGCAAGGGCTAATATTTTAATCATATGCATTCCTCCTAGAATAATGAAGTTACATAAACACTCTGAAACGATAACAAAATAATAAAAAACAAATGAATATAATTAATGGTGATCATTTATAACCAAAAAGTATGTTTAATTATATTTTTGAAATTCCCATAATTCATTTAATGAATTAATAAACTAAAGAGCACTGGCAAGGAGAAATCAATGAGAATTGAGAAGGATTTTTTAGGAGAGGCAGAAATTGAAAGTAATGCATATTATGGAATAGAGTCATTAAGAGCAAAAAAAAATTTTCCAATATCCAATCAACAGGTCCACCCTGAAATGTTAAAAAGCTATTTACTATTAAAAAAAGCAGCAGCTCTAGCCAACTATGAATCTCATCTTTTATCAAAAGTCGAAACTGAAGCTATAACTAAAGCAATTGATCAAATCATTGCTGAAGAAAAAATATTTGATCAAATTTATTATTTTATTATCGACTCATATCAGGCCGGAGCTGGTACATCCCAGAATATGAATATTAACGAAGTCATTGCCAATGTTGCCAACGAAATTTGTGGATATCCATTGGGTAGTTACGGTTTTATTCACCCCCACAATCATGTCAATCTTTCACAAAGCACCAATGATACTTATCCAACAGCACTAAGACTTGCAACCCTGAGTCTCTCTAAAAAACTTCTAAGAGAAATTTCCCTTTGTTCATCTGAACTAGACACCCTTGCTAAAAGCTTTAATCATATCTTAAAAGTTGGTAGAACTCATCTCCAAGATGCACTTCCCATGAGATTAGGGCAAGAATTTTCCGGTTATAAATCAACTTTGGATAAATTGTATAAATTACTACTCCAGGCCCACAATTATCTTTATGAACTTGGAATTGGAGGATCGGCAATTGGTACTGGGCAAAATGTCCCCAAAGCATATCCAGAAAATATTCTAAAACATTTGAGATTGCTTTTTGTTGAACCTCATTTATACCTTTCGCATAATTTATTTTTTTCTATGCAATCTCAACTTCCAATGATGATCTACTCTAACGCTCTTAGAGCTATTTGCCTCGAATTCACTCGCATTGTTAACGACTTAAGACTAATGGCCTCCGGTCCCGCCACAGGATTTCAAGAAATTTTTTTACCCGAAACACAACCTGGATCGAGTATTATGCCAGGAAAAATTAATCCATCTATTTTAGAAATGGGAAATCAAGTTTTTTTCAAAGTTCTAGGTAATGATACAGCGATGGCCTATGCTCTTCAGGCTGGTCAGCTTGAATTAAACGTAATGATGCCTTTAATGGCCCAAGTTTCACTAGAGTCAACGATGATTTTAACAAATGCTCTAAAAAGTATTAGAGAAAATTGCTTAAAAGGAATGAGGGCCAATGAAGCTCAGTGTGAAAAAAATGCAGGACTTTCAGTTCATATTGTAACTGCTTTAAGTCCTCTAATAGGCTATACACAATCGGCCGAATTAGCTAAAGAAGCCCGAAAGAGAAATAAATCTATTATTGATTTAGTTAAAGAAAAAAATCTTTTATCAGAAAAGCAAATTGAGAAGTATTTAGATTTAAAAAAGATAAGTGAGGTTAGCCCCAACTCCATTTAATATAGGGAGAATCATAAATGCTGTACTTGGAGTTACATTTTTTTCTGCTCTTTTTTCTTGAACATAGTACATCCCCACACCATACATAGTGCCTATAGTTGCTCCGGCGAGTACATCATGAAAGAAGTGAGCATTATCATTCATTCGACTAAAGCCCACAAAGGCCGCCATTGTATTGGCAACTATTCCCAAAGGAAGTGAATGTTCCATAGTAATAATGGAAGAGAAGGCAAAGGCAGTAGTTGTATGTCCAGAAGGAAATGAATGTGTTGAACCATTAGGTCTTCTTTCATTTATAGTGTATTTTAAGATATCGGTAAATGCTCCAGAATAAAGGGTCGCCTTAGTCATTAGCACAGCTCTATCTAGAGATTTTTCATCTTTATTTAACCAATAATCTCCTCCCAAAATTAAAACATAAATAATATTTGGAACGCCATGACCTAGAAAATCTCCCACTTTAGAGTATTTTTTTAACGGCCTGTCTTCAGAAATATCATTTTGAAGCTTTCCCTTTAATTCATGTTTAAAAAAAATAGTGGAAAGTGTGAGAGCCCCTCCAATTTCAAATACTCTTAAGGCAGGAGTTGTAAAGGGAGAGACTATATCTTCTTTAGCATGATCAAAGAACTCCGAAGAATTGGCAGGAATCACCATTGTTAAAAAAAATAAAACAATAACACTCATTTTTTTCATTAAAACTTCCATTTACTAAAAAGAAAAGCGATAAAAATTAATACTGAGGCTACACTTAAAAGCAAAACCGCCGCAGCTGCCGTATCTTTTACTCTCCCAATTTGTGGGTGAAAGTCTGGATGAAGCAGATCTGCTAAAGCTTCTAGCGCAGTATTAAATAATTCAGCAGCCAGTGTTACACCAATAATTGATATGAATAGCCCCCACCAAAGCGGATCCGCTCCTAAATAAGCAATAATTATAAAGGCTAAAAAAGTCATGACAACTTGGGAGCGAAAGCTCACTTCAGAAAGCCAGGCCCATTTCAATCCCAAAAGGGAAAAATAAATACGCTTATGTAAAGCCTGATTTTTTTTGCAACTATGATTGCTTTGCTTTGTATAATCTTTTCTAGCTTTTTTCATTTAAATAAGTTTAGCAAAATTTCTTTGGAAGAGGCAACCAAAGTGATAGGCTCAAACGATGAATGCAAGGCTAAAAATGCTTAATTTCATTACTTCAATTAAAAAAAGTCCATTTTGGTGGCTTTGTGCTGTTATTTTTTTAATCGCACTCTTTATAAAACTAAGCTCAGAGCTCTTATTTGGATCAGAACTTCAAAAATTCGATCAAACAATTTTAACTTTCATAGGCCAAAATATAAGATCATCTAGCTATAATAGCCTTGCAGTTGACTTAACCGCCTTTGGTTCCCCTTCAGTAATTCTCGTAGTAACAACAATAAGTTTATTTGCCCTTTTTTTATTAAAAGATAAGATTGGTGCCTTTTATCTGGTTATTATGGTCAGTGGGGGTGGAATATGGACATTACTATTAAAGAGATATTTTGACAGAAATAGACCCACCACGCTTTCTCGTTTAGTTGAAGTTAAAGGACAATCATTTCCAAGCGGACATGCACTATCATCAACCGCTACTTATTTTGCCATAGCTCTACTTATTTGCAAGTACACTAGTTCCCAAAAAATATCCTTTTTTGTCTTAGCCTTAGCTGCTATTATTGTGCTTTTGACATCGCTCTCAAGACTTTACTTAGGAGTTCATTATCCTAGTGATGTCTTAAGTGGCATTGTCTTTGGTTTAGCTTGGGTAATCTTTGTAACAGAGATATTTAAATTTTTTTCCAATCAGCAACAATCGTAATTGGAACGATACTTTCAATATCGACTCCAAGCAAACTTGGTTTTTCAATTTTATGATTTTCTAAGAAAAGATCAAATTGTCCTTCTGAATGAAAACCGTCGACAGTATCAGTTATTTTAAAAGAAATATTAGTATAATTTTTCTTAACTCCAGAAAAATCAATTTCAATATCTGCATTTAAGATTCCATTTTTAATCTCTTTGGGAGTTTTAATTTTGGCAATAACCAAAGGAAATTTTTCTGCTTTAGTTACCTTGAGCATATTCAAATCGCGGTTACCATCTTTAGACTCAAAAGTTTTAATTGGAGCAGCTACTAAAAATTCACAAGCTGCTAAGCACTCCCCTTTGCCTTTAGCGGCTTTTGAATCCCCATCAGCTTTTTTAATCAAGTATCTTACTAAATAATTAATCTTAGAACTTTTTAGTTCATATTTTCCAGAAAGAGTTGTGGCATTAAGCTCTAAGGAAAGTAGTGATAAAAATAAAAAGATTAATAGCTTTTTCATTGAAACTCCAAATCCAGTAAAAATTAAAAATCGAAAAACATCGTAAGACCTGCGGCCATAAACGAAATATAGGCTACACTGGCAAGACTGCCATGAGCTGCCACTAGCCCATGGGATCGTTTTCCTTTGCTGTCATTATCTTTATTTATGTATCCCAAGACTGGTA
This sequence comes from Bacteriovoracaceae bacterium, assembly GCA_947448205.1. Taxonomy (GTDB): domain Bacteria; phylum Bdellovibrionota; class Bacteriovoracia; order Bacteriovoracales; family Bacteriovoracaceae; genus Bacteriovorax. Next base: position 4,365 of record CANFNL010000090.1, on the reverse strand, counting down.
CAATTGCCATCAAGGGAGCATGCACCCAAGCCAATGTCTTATGAATTTTAGAAGAGCCAGTCTCTTTAGCACCCTCAACTTCAGGGGCAGAAAGTGAATAATAAGCAGTTGTCCAATAAAGTAGACCTGAAGTAATACCGGCAATTTTATGAGCATCGTTTCTCTTGGCATCTCCAGAAAGTAAGACAGTTGTCGTCATTGCCGCCATAGTGGCAAGACCTAATTTTTGATGAATTTGAAGTTTACGTTGCCTCTCTTTGATTACCTTCGAAAATTGAGGATCAACTTTTATTTGATCTGAATTAAAGCTTAAATCATCTAAAGTAAGTTCAGCCATTGCACTCTGAGATATCAATAAGGCAAATAACAAAAAAGAAACTAAGAATTTTTTCACTCTCGATACTCCATTAAAACACAAAAAAGCTGTTGAATAATCGACCTTAATGAATAATAAGTCCAATAGAAAATAACTGATTTTGGGCAACAATAATTAAATTATTCAGCGAGTAACGTTCTTGTAATGAAATCGAATATTCTTAAGTAAACCACGCTTTCCACTTCTAGCAAAAGATGTTTTTTGAAAGAGTCTTTTAAACTCTCCTGTGCTCATTGATTCAAGAGCAGAGAGTAAGACTTCGACTTTTTGTAATAGAAAAAAATTTACGATTTTTTTTTGCTCATTTGACTGATTTTTTTTTGGTGCATCATCTGCTTGACGATCGATGCGTTGATTCCAAGGACAGACATCTTGACATATATCACAACCAAAAATAAATCCTGAATCAAGATTCATTTTTTCACTCGGAATTGTCTCTAGTTTAAACTCTTCAATGGTAAAAGTGCTGATGCAGTCGCGGGCGATGATTGTTCGCGTTTGAACATCTATGGCGCTTGTAGGACACGCGTCTATACAACGTGTGCATTGTCCACAGTGATCAACATCTAGTTTGGGGTATTCTAATGGAAGCTCATTATTTAAAAGCAGTGATCCGATAAGAAAAAAACTGCCATGCTTTTTATTAATAAGCATGGAATTTTTACCAAACCAACCAAGCCCAGCTTGAAAGGCTAAATCTCTTTCAAGAACTGGGTGAGTATCCAATGTGAGTTTGTATTCAATATGTGGATAAGTTTTTTGAATTGAATTTCCAATTTCAATCAAGTGGCGCTTAATTATATGATGGTAATCTTCACCTTCAAATCCCAAGGTAAAAGAAGCTAGCTTTAATCCATTCCAATTTTCTTCATCGTTATAAATGGCATTAAGATCGCAATGAGTTTGATGGTAAGAAAATAGGAAAACTAATGCCGACTTATATAATGGCCAAAAGTTTTTTAAATCCTGTCTTAATTCTGCTCTATTACCTGCTAAATAATTGAGAGGTAGGTGCCAATTTTCATTAAGCCAATTATTGTAATTGTTAAGCGAAATGGGGATATGTTTTGTTGTGTATCCATAATCAACAATTCCCCATTTATTCAATTGTTCTTTATTAAAGAGTGTCATCAAAATACTTTAGGAATAATTTCAATCGCCCCCATTGGGCAACTTTCCACACAGGCCATATCCATAGTGCATTTCGTAACATTTATTGTCTGAATGTAAGTGCTTTTCTTTTCATCTTTGCTTATTGCCCATATATCGTATGGACAAACTTGAACACAGGCTTGGCAAGAAGCGCAGACATTTGTGTCGAGAAGAATTTTTTTATTATCATCACTAGCTTCCATTAAGCCTTGAGAGCCGCCTTGAACTTTGGGAGTATCACGAATGACTTCAACTTTTACAGAATTGGAACTTCCTTGAGCAAAAAATTTACCATCACCTCTAGTGACAACAATCTTATCTCCATTTTGCAGCTTAAGCCTCTCTCTAATTTCCTTAAGAATATTTTTCATAAATTCAGTATTTTCTTTTTGCTCGTTAGTGACAATAAAAGGACTAACTCCCCAATAAAGGCAAATTCTTCTGGCAACTTTAATAGAGTTTGTGATTCCTAAAACGGGAACCGATGGTCTAAACTGTGTAATGCGAAGGCAAGAAGATCCTGATTCAGTAATGGAGACAATTCTTTGGGCATCAAGTTTTTCTGCAATCATTGAGGCTGCAACCATAATAGATGCTGTTACGCTTGATAAATCCTGATTACGCAAAAATGGGCGCTCTTTTGGCGTTTTTTCTGCTTCACGAACAATTTTATCCATCATCCTTATTGTTTCAATTGGGAATTTTCCTGAAGCAGTCTCTCCCGATAACATCACCGCATCGGTTCCATCCCAAATTGCATTAGCGACATCTGATGCCTCAGCTCTTGTAGGTGTGGGATTATCAGTCATACTTTCTAACATTTGAGTTGCAGTAATTACTGGAATACCTAAGGAATTACACTTACTAATTAATTTCTTTTGAATTGAGGGCACTAGGTGATTTCCGACTTCAACGCCCATATCCCCCCGTGCGACCATAATCATATCAGTTACTGAGAGTATTTCATTGATATTATCCACAGCTTGAGGTTTTTCTATTTTTGAAATTATAGGAATATTAACTTTTAAAGAATGCAGTAATTGTTTAACCGCAACAATATCTTCTTTTTTTCTAACAAAAGATAAAGCTACGCAATCTACTCCTTCTTTAAGTGCAAAGAGTAGATCTTCTTTATCTTTATCGGTAAATGCAGGTGCAGATACATCGCAGTCGGGAAGATTAATCCCTTTATTCGATTTCAAATTGCCACCAACACTAACTCGAATTTTATAAACTTCTCGATCTCTAGATATTGCTTCAGCAATGATTAACCCATCATCAAAAAGTATCCTCGCTCCATCATGGCAGTCGCTAACTAAATTTTCATAAATTGTTGGGATGTACTTACCGACATATTCTGGGTATTTACTTTGCAGTTTACTTGCACCAATAACCCACTCTGAGCCATTTTCTAGTTTAAGTGGCTCTGTGAGTTTATCAACTCTAATTTTTGGACCTTGCAAATCAGCCAATATCGCTACTTCGTATCCCGTTATTGTGCTGGCTTCACGAATATTTTCGATGACCGCTTTATGAGCTTCATATGTGCCATGGCTCATATTTATTCTACAAACATTAACGCCTTCTAAGATCAAAGCCTTTAACATTTCTTTGGATGATGAAGATGGGCCAATAGTGGCTACAATTTTTGCTCGTCTCATGAACTTCCTAGGATAAAGCTATTAAAATATAGCTAACTATATACCTAGGATAGCATTAATTAGGATTTTTTTAAATTACCTTGCCGAGAAAGTTCAGCTAATTTCATATCTTCCATTCTCTGCTCGTAATGCTCGCGCATGGTCTCTTTTTCTAGTTCAGATAATTTGAATAAGCGCTCAAATTGTGCTTGTGCTTCACTTTGCTTTAATGTGATTTCTTTTTGATGATTACTTCTTTCACTATCAATTAGATCTTCATATTTTTGTACTATTTGATTATTCTTATTTTCATTTAAAGCCCGGTCTCTACCAATGATATTTTCGTACTTATTCCTTAATGCTGCAACCTCAACTTCATGCTCTTTTTGTTGGCTAGCAAAAGCAACTTTAACGGCTTGTTCTTCTTTAAGCTTTCGAGCTTCTTCAGTATTTTTAATTTCTTCTATTTCTTTTTCTGACTTACGTGTAATTTGATTCATTCGATTTTCATAATTTTCGATAATTTTATTTGTTTGCTGCTCCATTTCTGATAATTTTTTTTCATACATATCTTCTTTCAATCCGATCTGACGATTGAAATTATCTTTCATTTGATTTTTTTCTTCATTCACATCGCGTTTAGTTTTTTCTATAAAATTAGTTTTATCTTTAGAAAATTCATTTTTAATCGACGAAATCTCTTCATAAGTCTTATCATTTACATTGTTAATATATTTTCCAAACTGGACTCTTTGTTCTTGTAACTGATTTTTTGATTTACTTTCAGCTTTATCAAGCTTTGTTTCACCCAGGTTTTTTTCTGCAGCAACTTCACTCTTATAGCGATCAACAATTGAAATATTTTTATCTTTGTATTCTTGGATTTTTTTATTATTAGAGGAATTTAATTCAGACTCTCGTTTATCTAATTCTTCGGTATGACTATTTTTTAAACTTTTTATTTTTTCGATATATCCTAGATCAATATTTTTTTCTTTTTCAGCTTCGATTTCACTACCCTTTTGAGTATCTAATCTAGCGGCAGTCAGCCGATTTTCATAGGCTTCAGTAAGACGCTTATTTTCATCCTTCATAGATGAAATTTCGTTACTACTTCTAATTTTTTGATTAGCCATTTGCTGAACATTGCGAAGATCTTCATTATATTTTTTTTCTAAATCCTTAGACTCTAATAAG
>CANFNL010000089.1 GCA_947448205.1 Bacteriovoracaceae bacterium | reverse complement strand
TACCAAAATTGCAGAACTCATTGGTGTCGCCTTTGATGAAAACACAGTCTGGGGACAATTAAACATAGGTGAGTTAAAATGCCTTTGTCTTTTGGCCTTAAAAAGATTTGAGGAAGCCAAAGTGCTAGTTGAAATGTTTATGACCTTTAATGATAATTCCACTGCAAGAAGAAGATTTTATCAAGCCCTTAATACTGTTTTAGATATTGAACTCTCTGAAGCTGCTTTAGATATTGAAGATTATATTCCTAACTTGACTAGAATGTTTGGTAGTGAAACTCTTAAAAATGCAATAGGAACTCTTAGCGGTGAAGTAAGATTTTTTGGACTGACTGCAACCAATATGAACTTAGAGGGACTTGATAAGCATTTAAAGTTAATAGAGAGCTATAAAAAAATTCAGGCAGCTAAAAGAAAGTTTAAACATCAAAATGATTAATCTCTCGCCATTGCCCTTTGGCGAGATCTTCTAATTTTAATTTACCTATTTGCACCCGAATAAGTCTTAAGACTTCTATGCTTTGACTTTCGAGCATTTTTCTAATCTGTCGATTTCGGCCTTCACTAAGTTCTACACTGATCCAGGCATTTTTTTCACCGGTTCTTAAGAGCTCAAAATGTCCAGGGAGAGTTTTTTTTCCTTCTAGGAGAATGCCACTAGAGAGTTTATTAAGGCTTTCGAGTGTTGGAATAGGAGAGACTTGAACGTGATAAATTTTTTTTACATGAGTCTTTGGATTCATCAGTTTATCGGCCCATAGGTGATCATTAGTTAACAGCAAGAGACCTTCGCTGGCTAAATCAAGCCTGCCTACAGCTTGTAGGAGGGGGCCCTCCCAATTTTTAAGATTTTCATAAATCGTAGATCGTCCAAGTTCATCTAAGCGAGTCACAACTTGTCCTCTGGGCTTATGGAGGGCGAGGTAATATTTTTTAACTTCTTCAATCTTAGAATTAGCAATCTCAATAACGACTCTAGGATCAAATCCCTTCGTCGGTTCAAGACAAATTTGTCCATTAACTTTGACTTTTCCCTCGAGAATCATTGCACTCGCTTCTTTGCGGCTAGCAATTCCTTTTTTAGAAATTAGTCTTTGTAGTTCAGTTTTCATGATAAAATGATATTCATATTTTTTAATAAATTAGGCAAGTTTGATTTGGTCTAAACGCTAATTTTTGACTATAGTTAAGTGACTTTTTTATTTTTTGAGGTCTAAAATGGATAAGCTTTTAATCATCATTTCCGCTCTGGGTAGTCTGGCTACATTTTTTTTAGTTTTTAGTAATAAAAACAAAAATGACGGAAATAATTCTCTGCTGGTTAAAATGGAGGATATAAGCAAAATCATTTTTAAAATTGAGCAAGGTCTAAAAGATGAGTTTCGGCTTAATCGAGATGAAAACCATAAGCTCTCAAAGGAAAATCGAGACGAGCTTAATGCTTCATTGAAAGATATCAAAAAAGAACTTGCAGACACACTAAAAACTATTACAGAGCAAAACTCGGCAAACTTGAAAGCTGTCAACTCTACTCTCGATGAAAAATTGCAATTATTGGCAAAAAATTCCAAAGATAATAATAACGAGCTTCGTTTAGAACTAGAAAAATCTCTAAAAGGTGTTCAAGATAATTTTGATAAAAATGTCGACTCTTTTAATAAACTTCAAAAGGAAAAATTTGAACAATTAGATCTAAAGCAATCCCAGCTGATCGATAGTACTGAAAAAAAATTAGATCTAATGAGAGAAACAGTTGATGAGAAATTACAAAAAACTCTAAACGAGAGACTTGGTCAATCTTTCGAAACTGTCGGCAAGCAGCTCCAAGCAGTTCAAGAAGGGCTTGGCGAAATGCGAACTCTAGCCTTAGATGTTGGGGGATTAAAAAAAGTTTTAGGAAATGTGAAAATGCGTGGAGGTATTGGCGAAGTTCAACTCTCAATGCTTCTCGAGCAAATCTTAGCGCCAGATCAATACCTTGCCAATGTTAAAACCAAAAAAGGAAGTGCTGACCTTGTAGAATTTGCCATCAAACTTCCAGGCAAAGAAGATGGTCTTGAACAAGTCTGGCTTCCCATAGATGCGAAATTTCCTAAAGATTATTACGAACAATTACAAGTTGCCCACGATCTTGGAGACCTGGCCCAAATTGATTTGGCCCAAAAAAATTTAGAAAATGCTGTTAAAAAAATGGCCAAGGATATTTCTGATAAATATATCGATCCTCCAAACACTACAGATTTTGCTATTATGTTTTTGCCTTTTGAAGGCATTTATGCAGAAGTTGTTCGCAAAGCTAGCTTACTAGATGATTTACAAAGAAATTACAAAGTTATAGTTACGGGTCCTTCTACATTGAATGCCTTGCTAAATAGTTTACAAATGGGCTTTAGAACTCTGGCCATTCAAAAACGCAGCAGTGAGGTGTGGAATGTTTTGGGCGCAGTGAAGACAGAATTTGATAAATTTGGTGGTTTATTGGATAAAGTTCAAAAAAATATTCAAACCGGCCTTGATGATTTAGACACCTTGGTTGGCACTCGAACTAAAATGATTCAAAGAAAATTAAAATCTGTTGAAGGCTTATCTGAGAGTGCCACCAAGTTGGTATTGCCTGAGGCTTCTATGGCGGAAAACGTGGATGACGAAATATAATATGACGTATTTCAAATATTGATTTACCATCTAGCAATTAAATTTTTATTTCCCCGAAGGAGACATTTATATGCGCTACAATTTATTAGGACAAACTGGACTTTATATCTCTGAGCTCTGTTTGGGGACTATGACTTTTGGTGGTAATGGTTTTTGGGGCAACATGGGTAAACTTCAACTAAATGAAGTTAGCACTCTAGTTAAAAATTCTTTTGACAGTGGAATTAATTTTATCGATACCGCAAATGTTTACTCTTTTGGTGAATCTGAAACGCTTACGGGCCTGGCGCTTAAAAAATTGGGTCTTCCTCGCGATGAATTAGTAATTGCAACGAAATCTACGGGAGTCATGAATGATTTGCCAAATGGTCGAGGTCAATCGCGCTATCATATTATGAATGAAGTTGATGCAAGCCTTAGGCGCTTGCAACTTGATCATATCGATCTTTATCAACTTCATGGCTTTGATCCGCTAACACCACTAGAGGAATCTCTTTGCACCCTTAATGATTTAGTTCGTTCGGGAAAGGTTCGCTATATTGGGCTTTGTAATATGGCTTCATGGCAAATTATGAAAGCATTGGCGATCTCTGATAAAAGGGGATGGGCCCGATTTGAAAGTGTTCAAGCTTACTACACTATTGCTGGCCGTGATATTGAACGCGAAATCATTCCTCTTGCTCGCGATCAAAAATTAGGAACTATGATCTGGAGTCCACTTGCTGGAGGTCTACTTTCAGGAAAGTACTCAAGTGATGGTAAAGCTCCCGAGGGAGCGAGAAGGCTTGCCTTTGATTTTCCCATTGTAGATAAAGAGCGCGCCAATAAATGCATAGAGATCATGAGACCAATAGCAAAGGATCATAATGTCTCGGTTGCTCAAATTGCGCTAGCGTGGCTTTTGAGTAAGCCTGAGGTAAGTACAGTGATCATTGGGGCTAAAAGCAGTGAACAGTTAAAAGATAATATTGCTTCAACACACGTTCGCTTAAGTGCTCAAGAGCTACAAAGCTTAAATGAGATTAGCTCTCTACCAAGTGAATACCCTGGTTGGATGATGGACATGCAAGGTCAATATAGGGCCTCGGCACCCTTTAAAGAATAACTAATTGCTCAGTGCTTTTTATGGGATGCATAGTCTCCAATATAGGTAAGAAATCCTAGCAACAGTAAAACTATCGAGAATATTTTTACTTGACTCATAGGTATCCCAGTATCAATTGCTGATCCGAGTATGGCCATTAAGACTGCTGAAATAAAAAAAACGAGTGATGCATTAAGCAAAGTAACCTCCTTTGAATTTAACTAAAGAAGTCTCTCAAATAAGAGAGCAATTTTTAGGCCAATCTTAACTTGTTTAGTTGTAAACTTAAGAGTTGAATAAACACCATAGGGAGAGAGATCTCCTTCTTATCCAAATGATGGAGCTAATGAAGTTCTTTGTTTTTTTTGTTAATCAAAGCACCTGCAAAGCTTAAGGCCGCTAGTGCTAAAAAAATCATCAGAATAACCTCTCCTAACTCCCAAGATATTCCTGCAATTCCATAGGCCCCAAATAAAAATGCAATTAAAGATAGGACAAAAAAGACGATAGCAGCTCTTATCATATAAAACCTCCATGGCCCACGATTTCTAATAAGCATAAAAAATGCCGTAAATTATAAAAAAATAGGTCAGATTTATCAATATTTTGTTTTATTTGGGGAAATTTAGACAAATAGAATTGACAATTAAGGGGAACAATGCCACAAGTAGGACAATTGTGTATTTGTCAAATTTTGACGAGGTAAAATTCCCTATGAAAAATAAAAATCACTCTTCATTAGTAATTATAGACGATGATGTAGATCTACTAGATCTGCTTTCTGCTTTTTTTAGACAGCGAGGCTATAAAGTTTCAACTTTCGAAGATGCTCGCCTTGCCTTGGATGAAATCGAATCGAAGAAATTAATTGTTGATGCGGTTATTTCAGATTTAAAGCTTCCAGTAATGTCGGGGTTAGATTTTATAAAAAGAATTAGAACTTTTAATTCTGTTTTACCTATTATTCTAATGACGGCCGAGGGAAGTCTGGAAATTGCAGTTGAGGCCATTGAGGCCGGAGCCTACGATTTTGTCCTAAAGCCTTTACATGTACCGCAGTTGTTAATCTCTGTTCAACGCGCACTTCATCTCAATTCTATTCAAGCTGAAAATGCTAACCTTAAAAACCTTTTTAACGAACAAGATTTTTTAGGTCTAAAAGGTATTATTGGTAAGAGCGCAGGCTTTAAGAAGGCCATGGAACTTGCCAGACGAGTCTCAAGTAGTCAGGCAAGTATTATTATTTTTGGAGAAAGTGGATCTGGTAAAGAAGTTGTCGCAAAGGCCGTTCATGAACTTGGTGAGAGAAAATCAGGTCCGTTTGTAGCGATAAACTGCTCGGCCATACCAGAAAATCTTTTAGAGTCTGAACTTTTTGGTTATGCCAAGGGAGCATTCACTGGAGCAGTCGGAAATAAATTAGGTCTTTTTGAAGAAGCTAATAAAGGAACATTGTTTCTGGATGAAATTGGTGATCTCGCTCTACCTTTGCAAGCAAAACTTTTGAGAGTTTTGCAAGAAAGAAAAATTAAACGAATTGGTGAAAATCAGTATCGTGAAATTACTGCTAGAGTGATCTGTGCGACTCATAAAGATTTGAAAAAGGAAGTTGAGAAGGGAAATTTTAGAGAAGATCTCTATTTTAGATTGAATGTTATTCCAATCTACATGCCACCTCTGAGAGAGAGAAAAGAAGATATTATTCCATTGAGTGAATACTTTTTAAAAAAATTTAGTCTGCTTAATAATGCCAATATTAAAGGTTTTACCAAAAATGCCATTAAAAGATTGGAGAGTTTGGCATGGAAAGGAAACGTTCGTGAATTAGAAAATGCTATAGAAAGAGCAGTTGTTCTCTCAAATTCTGAATTTGTTGATGTCGATGATTTGCCAGATTTAGAAGTTGAAAGTCTAGAGACTAAAAACTTGGGTGAGCCAAAGAGTAATGCTCTATTCTCAATAAATACTATCATGTCGCTGGAAGATATGAATAAAAAATATATTGAATTTATTTTCAAAAAAAATGGTTTTGCAAAAGAGCAAACAGCTAAAGAGTTAGGTATAGATAGGAAAACCCTTTATCGAAAATTGAAAGAACCAGAAACTTCTGAAGTACTTTTGCAGTGAAGTTTTAATGATTTTAGCTAAAGACACGAAATTAAAATATTTAAATCGCAGAATTGATGAGATTGAGCAGTTGAAAAATTATTGTTTATTAATACCTGAGAATATCAATAATCTTGAATTATTTGCTTCAATAGAAATGATTGGTCATAAATTAAAAGGAAACGGTTCTACTTTTGGTTACCCAGAATTAACTCAATTAGGGTTAGCTATTGAAGGGGCAGCTAAAAAATTAGACTTAGAAAAATTAAGAGAACTCAACTTAAAGTTTGAAGAGCGGGTCAGAAATTATCTGCGTCTTCTTAATGATATTTAATTATACTTATTTTACCATCCGGCTCAAAAATAGCACATTTTACATCTTCAGATTTCATAATGGCATGACTTCTAAGCGTTTCAAAAACTTCATCTTCAGATATTTTTAATTTTTTAAGCATTCGCTTATGTATCTTTCCGTTTAAAATAATTACTTGAGGTTGTCCCGAGACAAATTCTTTAAACCATCTAAAACGATACGTTAAGTCATTTGTAATTATTTTTAAAATTGACAAAACAAAGGCCATTATAAAAATTGAGCGAGGTGATTGGTGGAAGCTTAAAATTCCAAGAACCATTGATTCACTTATGATTAATATTATTATTAAATCTAGGAAAGTCATTTGTTGAAGTGGTCTTTTTTTTACAAATAGGCTTGAGGCTAAGATGAGTGAATAGATAATAATGCCTTCTTTGATTGCAAAAAATATATTTTCACTATTCATCTTCTAAAGCTCGAGCTAATGAAGTTTTAATTAAATCTAATTTAAAATAATCTTGGAGGTATGAGCTTATTTTTTTAATTTTAACCTCTTTTTAATCTTAAAATTAAAGCCCTGCCACGAAGGCAGGGCTTTATTAGCAACTGTGATAGTCTATTCAAATCTATCACAGTCCCTTTGTTACCTCGGATGAATTAAGGGCAGAAGGTGATGTTGTGTTTGCAGAAGAATTACTCCTTCCTAATGTGATTTCCTCATAAAAAGTTATTTTTAAGAGGAGAAAGATTTTTTATGGTTTCATCCGGTGTAATATTAGGTTCGTTGTTTTTTTCATTTCCTATTTCAATTGTGTTTGGCCTAATTGGAAGTTCTATCTCTCTGTGTGGAGAGGTTTCAATCTCATTAGACTCTGGGATTGGTAATCCAAAACCAGAATAATCGGCAGAATGAGAGTCAATACTAGTCATTGCCTCGTCATCAATGTCCTCAAATTCAAAATCATAAAGGTTCGTTGTATGTCTTAGTGTTTTGCTATTTTCCTGCTTGAGTATATGAGCTAACTCAACTTCTAGAGCATATTCATTTGTATTTTTTTGCTTAATTAATTTAAGTAATTTTTGAAAATCATTGCCTGCCTTCTCTATTTCCGAGAGAGATAAATTATTCCATTTATTGTGGATTTGATTTTTTATCATTTCCCAATTTGCCTCAATGTGGTTTAAATGTGTCACATAATCTCCCTAATGATTCGACTTTCATGATTAGTATTGCAGTTACAATGCCAAAGCTTAGTAAAATACTATTTTAGGTGTTTAGAGAAGATGTCTTCGTTTAAGCTTAAATTCGCTGAGATGATGCCGCATTTTGTGTGGTAAATTTCCTTGTCATTGTCCCAGAATTTCTCTCTTTTTTTAGCTCTCTAAAAAAATGAAGGCCTTGTTTTTGCAAATTCATCTCTTAATCAGTCAGCAAGGTGATGACTGTATTAAATTTATAATGCGCTTAAGGAAGGGGGCAATAATGACTATAAGTAATCAGCATTTTGAAAAAAAGAGATTAACAATCAAATCTATACCCAAGAGTAGGAAAACAATAAACAAGCAAGAGAGCATTGCTAGACAATTTCGTAGGATTCAAAAGAATTATGCCAATTTAATCCAAGAGCTTATCAAAGAGATGGATTTAGTTAGAGGCTGGCTTGAGAAGCAAGCCTTAAAAAAACGTACTCAATTTACAGCAAAACTAAAAACCAGGGACAAAAAGGTTTAATGCCTTTCATATCCCTCAGGAAAATCCTTGATTGGTTGGGGTTGCTCGCTTTGTCGGGCGTTTTGTCTTCTGTAATGTCTTTCTTCAATGAAATCTTGAATGAGTAAGATGATGGCTTTTTCTAAATTATCACTAATTAAAGGTTTGTTTTCCTTAGTTTTTTTTATTCGATATCCTTTTTTAGAAACTTTATTAATGTAGTAGATTCCTAACGCTAAGACGAGCATACTTCCAACTACTAAGCCTAGACTTCCTGCTACTGCACCAGAAAAAATAATATTTCGACCTTGATCAAATTGAGAAGTCAGATTTGTTATTGTGAGAACAATACCGCTAGATATGAGTATTCCCAAAACAAGAACACTCGTGGAGACGATAATCAAGCGAAGGGCATTTTCGAGGAGTATTTCCTTTATTTTGTCTTTAGGAACTAATGAGCTTTCATTTAATTCCTCAAGAGGTTTAGTCATTAGAGATAAAATAAGCATGATCCAATTCATTTAATAATCCTTAAATTTAAAAATTACATGAGGCAATCTTTCGTTGCCTCATGTTGTAAAATTCCTATCTATTTAACTATTTTCTTCTTGAAATATAGGCACCTACCAAAAATCCCAATGCGGCAGCTCCCATGATTGTGTAGCCTGGATTTTCTCTTACAATATCGGCACTTCTATCAATTGCACGTGCCCCCAATTCTTTTGCACGAGCAATATATTGTTGAGTTGGTTCAATAATATCTTCTTCAATTAAGTGAGCAGCTCGTGTGCGCAATTTGTTTTTATCCATACTTTCGCTAAATTGGCCTGATGTTGTCATATCGATCTCCTGGTTAAATGTTCCACGCTTGTCGTGAAAGAAATTTTTATGTTCTCTTTTAAATGTAGTAATTTCTTGATGTGCCCTGTCTTTCGTGAAGCCATATTTATTTTGTAATAATCTGGTTAGATAATCTGTTTTGTCTTGGATAAAGCTTAAGTCATCATCATCTAAGAGAATCCAGTTTTTTTTAATTTCATCTTTCAATTCAATTAATTGGTCACTATCACTAATCGTATTCATTTTTATCTCCCGTAGATTCGCTTTTTCTCAGAATAAAGCTGAGTTTTCATATACTGTTAAAATTGTCCTCCAAATCTTATGCCATTTAATTTTACAAGTTTTTAGGAAGATAATTTCCCCATGTGGGGTATTATTCCAATGCATTTTTTTGTTTCAAACCTTTTTACTATCTATTATCAATTGATTCTCTTGAGTTATGCATTGGCATGGTCTCTGCAATCGCCTTTGTGGTGAATTAGATAATGATAAATTATTAAAGATATTGAAGGGGTATTTATGACAGTTATGCAAAAAAGAATTTGGTTCTGCTTTATGGGCTTTTCAATTTTAACTATCTTTAGCGTAAATCATGCCGTTGGAAGTGTAGGTAGTAGGATCCAATTGAAAGAAAATATTTTAACAATCAAGAGATAATTAAAAATAAGGAGATACTATGTATAATTACAATCATCTGTACTATTTCTATGTGACAGCTAAAGCCGGTGGTGTAACTTCAGCATCCACACATTTAAGAATTAGCCAACCCTCTCTTTCTAGCCAGCTAAAAGTCTTAGAACAATCGTTGGATATTAAATTGTTTCAAAAAGCAGGACGCTCGATAGAGCTTACTCATTCTGGTGCAGAAGTTTTTGGTTACTGCCGCCAAATGTTTGAATTTTCCGAAAAAATGAGTGAACAAATTTCAAAGAGAGTCCCATCATCTACCAGAAAAATTTGCTTGGGGGTTTCAGAACATGTTGATCGCTCTTTTGTTGCAGACGTTGTTAGTTCATTTTTAAAAAAATATGATTCTGATAAGCGTCCTAAAGTTACCGTCATTTCTGCAACACAAAATCAACTTTTAGAAAAGCTTCGCTTCAAAGAGTTTGATGCAATTCTTACTGATTCTGGTCTTACTGATCCAAATTTTGTTGATTTGGATAGGGCAGAGGTACCAGTTGTTCTAACTTGCTCGAGTCAATGGAAGCCCATTGAGAATGTGAACAAACAAGATTCTTTTGCTGCAATCGATGGAATTATATCAGATGAAGATTCTCAATGGATTGTTCCCTCTTCAAAATTTAAGTTTCGTGGTGAGATAGATAAATTTTTTGATACTAATAATATTAAAAATAAGATTGCGTTTGAAAGTGATGTCATTAGTTCACTTGTTCATGCAGTTTCAGATGAAATAGGTTTTGCTTTTTTTCCTATTCTTTACGTTAATCAATTTTTACGTGAAAAATCACTTCAGTTATTAGGTCCTAAAGAAGGTTATTGGAAATATCAACTTTCTCTTACTTGTCACATTCAAAATAAAGATGATGTTTTGGTGAAACAATTAGCAGATTCTTTTAAAGATATTTGCTTAAAGGAAACAACAATTGCTTAATGGAGGAGTGATTATGGGAAGAGATTTTTCGAGAAGTAAGTGGCCAGAAGTGAGAGACTTGATAAAAATGAATTGGGAGCTTATAGATGATAATGAAATTGATTCTCTCAAAGGGCGTCTAGATTTGTTATCTGATAAACTTCAAAAAATTTATTCTTATTCAAAAGAGCGTGCGGATAGAGAAACGCATGAATTTAAAAAAGAACTAAATCCTAAGAAAGGTCCTAGTTATTTTGTTCCTAATAAAAATTTAATTTATTAAAAAAGGGAGGCATTGCCTCCCTTTTTTATGTTTCTTCTAATATTCACGATTAGTTTTTTTATCAATTAACAAAAGTGTCCTTTCTAAGCTGTCATCATTTTTTCCCACAATCTCCTTAGTTTCTTTATAGAGCTCTAGACTATTTCTAGTCTTTTTTCTATTGAGTTTATACAATTGGCTTTCAAGTATTTTTATCTTAGTTTTATTTGTTGCTGTTTTTGGACCGACTATTTCTTTAAAGAGAACCGCCCGTGTTTTATATATTTCTTCATTTATTTTTTTATTATAAGCACTAGTTTTCTCAATGAGTGATTGTAATTTTTCTTGTTGCTCTTTGTTTAAGTTTTTACTTTCACTTAATTCTTGCTGCTCAATTGAATTAAGTTCGTTGTTGGACACTATCGGTTTGGTTTGATTAATTGAGTCTTGAACTTCTTTGCGCAATTTTGGACTTGAACATCCACCAACAGAAATTAGAAGTAATAGGATGAGAATTTTTGATTGCATTTTTCCTCCTGGATTTAGGCCATTTAGGCACTTTATTTAAGTGATATGATACTAATGTTAAAAGTACAAGTATTCACTTCGACATTTTTAATTATTCATTTTTCATTGGAAAAAAGATTTTATTTTATATAATTTTTTTAATAGTTGGGTGTTTTGCTTTTTTAATTTTATAAATATTTTTTTTAATATTAATGTGTTTTAAAAATTATCCGAGAAGTCCAGAAGAAATAGCTTAGTCATGGTGACTTTGCTGACACCAGATTTCAGTTGGGCACGGATGCTCGGTGAACACGCTCTTGGGCGGTTCAAAACTAAGGAGGGAAACAGATTTCGACAAGGAGGATCTCATGGGTTTACGCATCAACACGAACGTTACTTCTCTTGCTGCTCAACGCACACTAGGGGCTAACAACACAGAACAATCGGCTACATTAAGTAAGCTGTCATCAGGGACAAGAATTGTTAAGGCGGCAGATGATGCT
>CANFNL010000088.1 GCA_947448205.1 Bacteriovoracaceae bacterium | reverse complement strand
AATTGCTTTTTTAGGAATAAAGCTCTCACCTTCAGCAATTTCTGGTAATAAACCAGATTTTGATGGTTCATCTGATTCGTCAGCATCTTCATTTTTTCTATTTTGTTTTTCAGCAATTGAATCAAGATAAACAGTTCTAAAGCCAGGAAATTTAATAATAGATCCATTAGATTTAAAAAAATGTTTATTCACTTCAAAAATGACAGTAGTCTGATCGATAACTGCTGGCGACATTTGACTTGAAATAAATTTATTCCAAATCAATTCATAAAGTTTTTGCTGATCTGGATCTAAATCTCCACGAACTTCATCTGGTGTAAACTCAAGTGAAGTTGGTCGAATAGCCTCGTGGGCATCTTGAACCTTACTTGTACCTTTTTTCTTATAAGTAATCTCTTCACTTGAAAGAAAATCTTTTCCATATTTTTTTGAAATAAATTCTCTCAGTGACTTCATTGCTTCCGGCTCAGTTCTCACTGAATCCGTTCTCATATAAGTAATTAAACCTTGAAGACCATGATCTCGCAGCTGCACCCCTTCATAAAGCATTTGAGCTACCATCATAGTTCGTTTGGCGGTGAAACCTAATTTATTAGCAGCTTCTTGTTGGAGTTTTGAAGTAGTAAATGGTGCAGTAGGATTTTGTCTGCGCTCTTTCTTTTTTACTTCAATTGCCTTGAGGGGCTTTCCCTTAATATCGGATAAAATAGTTTTTGATAATTTTTCTGCATCCTTTCCATCTAATTCTGTTTTCTTACCAGCTTCTTCACCATAATAGCGAACTTCAAAAGCAATATTCTTTTTTTCTAATTCACCTTGAATGGAAAACCACTTTTCAGGAGTAAATGCTTTAATTTGATCTTCACGATCGACAATAACTCTTAGAGCTACCGACTGAACTCTTCCTGCAGAAATTCCACGCTGGACTTTATCCCACAAAATTGGAGAAATTTTATAACCTACTAAACGATCCAGAACTCTTCTTGTTTTTTGAGAATCGTACATCGGTTGATTGAGTTCAGTAGGATTATCAATTGCATGCTTAACAGCAGTTTTTGTAACGGCGTTAAAGATGACTCGATGAATTTTTTTCTTTTTACCAATTTCTTCTGCTAAATGAAAAGCGATCGCCTCTCCTTCGCGGTCCATATCGGGAGCGAGGTAAATTTGATTGGCATATTTGGCGAGCTCTTGTATGCGCTCAATTTTATCTTTTTTTCCAGTGATCGGAACTAAATCAAGAGCAAAATCATCCTTGATATCGACACCCAGTTTAGATTTTGGAAGATCTTTAATATGGCCATTAGATGCTACGACTTGAAAACCTCTTCCCAAATATTTTTTGATTGTTTTGGCTTTTGATGGTGATTCCACAATGACTAAATCATAATTTCCAAGTTTAGAAGAAGCGATCACAACCTCTTCAGCAACAACCTTGGCAGCAGATTTTTTAGGAAATGCCTTACTCGACTTAGAAGAGGGTTTTGCGGCCACTACCGGCTTAGTTACAACAGATTTTTTTGCAGCTGATTTTTTAGCAACAACTTTAGCACACATATTTTTTACCTTATTGCTTAATATTTATTTTTTGGAACTAGTATTCAACAACTCATCCACTTCTTCAAGGTCAAACTCAGTAAGTCCAAATGGGTTTTCTTTGTTATTGACGTCTTCATCAATATATTTTCTTCCAATATCTTTTTCAATTTCATTTATAGACTCAAAAGCATTGGGATCTGGAAGTTTAGATTTCTTTTCTTGCTCCTCAAGATTAGATTGCTCTAAGTATTTATCTTCATCGACCTTAGATTCATTAAGTGATTTTTCAGAATCTCTAATTTCACCTTCTAGACGATCTAACTCTTTTACATCTCTTTCAGAATCTTTAATGACAGACTTATCTCTTTCTTGACGATCGAGTTCTTCTAGTTCATCTTCTGTTAATTGGATCTTATCTGCTTTATTGAGAATGTCTTGACTTACATCATCAAGATTTAATTCCACATCCAACTCTTCAAGCGCTTTGCCTTCAAGTTTTTTTACATCCTTTAATTTTATTTTATTTTTTAACCCAAGAGCTCTTGCCGCTTCTTCTTGGGTTTTAGTAATTGCAATACTTCCTAAGCTCATTTCACTAGAAGAATTCGTCACAAGCGCAGTTGAGAAGTTATCGGTGATATTGATAACTGTTAACTCTCCTATCTTATAGGTTGGGCTTGGAGTTATCTTTTTTTGAGTCCCGCGATCTACAAAGGAGTAAACTTGAAAAACATTTCCTAGCTCAACTCCATCGGCTCGTCCACGATCGAGATAAACAACATCTCCGAAAGAAATACCAGACAGAGATTCTTTATAACTTCCAATAATAGCAGCTTCGACATTTCTTTTGCTAAAGGTGGTCGCTATTTTGCCGATTTTTGGAGTATAAACCGTGATGCGATCTTTTCTTTGAACCATACCGGACTGCTCTACAACGAGACATTCCCATACATCATCAATTTTTTTGATTGCTTTTATCTGAGCAGTAGTAGTGTAAAGAAAACCAGAACGATCTGAGATTGGATGCTTCACTTCTCCACTGGCAGTGTACACACTGAATAAATCACCTGGCTTAACTTTGGCAGATTTATCAAAATTTACATAAATAGTATCGTGATTGTGAATAAAAATGGCTTCCCGGGGTGTCGCTTTTATTTCCCCTAAGTCTTGAACGACATTTGTGGTAACAAAACTATTCAGAAAAAATCCTTCTTTATAATTGAAAACAATTTTTGAGCTCTTATCAAAACCACTGCTATCATATTGCGCAGCTGGCTCTTGAATAGCAATATTTGAGACTGGAGGATCATATTTTTCATACTCTGTATTTTTGGCAATTTTCTCAAGTCGCTCTAAATCTTCATAAGTTTCTTCAGAGGCAAATTGAAAATAAACACCTTGCTCTAAAAGCTTTTTGCGCTCTTTTATCCACGGTGGAAGATTTTTATCATCTTTACTGGCATAACTTGTTCCAACTTTGGCATTTTTGACTTCTTCATCCGTAAATTCACCAACCTGAACATTGGGCATGGCTTCACTATCACCTGAATCAAAAACTAAAATAGTTCCTGCTTCGATGATATTAGGATTTGCGATCTGGGGATTTTGGGCCCATATTTTAGAATAATAATCTTCAATTCCAAAAATTTTTTTAGAAATACTTTTTAAGTCTTCCCCTTTTTGAGTAACGTATTTGGTCAGTTTTGATCCAGATACAATTTCACTCCATTCCTTATTGGAAACTTTTGGCTTCACTTTTTTAGACATTTCCGAAAGTATTTTTTTTTCATCTTCTAAAGCAAGATCAAATTTTTCAGTTGGAGCTGCTACAATTTCTGATTTTTTATCGGAGATTTCCTCTTTGCTTGCGACTTGATTTTTATTGTCTTCAGCAATTGTTGGTTTAAATTTATCTTTTTCAAGGACAGCTTCACCAACATCATCTTTCAAAGACTCAAGATCATCTTGCTCCTCAAGCGTAGGCATTTTTACATCTGTCGCAGTTGTTTTTTCTGGAGCGGCTTCTGTTTGTTTAAGGGATTCATAAACATTGACTTCTTCTAAATCCGAAGAAGCCTCTTGAGCTCTACTTTCAAGAGAGATCAAACCTGCAAGAATGACAATAAGTAAGTATCTATTCAATTAACTTGCCTCAAAAAAATCGTGTAATAATGAGTAATACTTTGCTTGTTTTTCCGGTTGCTTTAATTTTTCACTACAAGTAACTAGTTTTCCCAAAGCTTTTAATACATAGCCTGAAAAGGCATATTTCTTAATTACTTCTTCATAGACTTGAGAGGCTAAATCAAATTCACCTTGGTTAAAAAGCAAATCCCCTAACATAATCTTAGCCCTTACGACAATTTGTTTTTCTTTTGAATTTTCTAATTCCTTTAACAAGACAAGTGCATTTTCAAACTTATTAACTTTCACTAAATCCGATACTTCACGAAGTTTGATAATTTGATCGTCGATATCTTCTGTGCTATTGACTTGCTCAACAGCTAAACTAGTCGGAACGGCAGGGCCTGTAGTTTTTTCAGCTTTAGCATCATTTTTAAGAGCGTCATTATTATCCATTGCTGCATCTGGGATACTCTTATCGATATGGTTGACTAACTCTGATGGATCTAGGGCAGTATTACTTGCAACTTCCGGCTTAGCTTGCTCGTCAGCTTTACTTGCAGTAGGTAATTTTTTTTCACTCTCTTCAACATGAGCAATGGGTGCAGCCGCAAAGCTTTGAGATTTTGATTGATTCAAAAGCTCTTGATATTTTCTGGCCAATTCATCGTATTGTTCTTTAGGTACAAGATTAGGCGTGGCATTACTAGCAACAGGATCATTTATACCACTTCGAACAGAATCCACTGTTTGACCACGTTTAAGCCATAAAGAAGAGCATGAAGTGAAAAACACCGCATTAACGAGCATTAGTAATGCGAGAATTGCCTTACTGGCATATTTCCTTTTCACTTTTTGTCCTCCATGACTTGTAAATGTGAATGCGTTAACTTAACTTTTATTCTAAATCAGTTCAAAAACAAGTCAACGGATTTGGAAGGTGATATGTTCAATCATTCTAGTCAACTTTTTCACATAGTGGTCAGACTCAATAAAGAGGATTCCGCTTTTTTTTATTTTCAATTAGAAGCCAATGACGGAATATGCTTTTACTCAACTCTTTCATACGAGCCTCACACCCAATACCGTGATATAGAATTAAGAGGTGACATTCTTTTATTAAACGAAATTAAGCATGTACTAGCATTCTGTGCTAAAAAATTCCCCATTGATATTTTAATCGATGAAATAATTCCAGATAAAAAGAGTACTCTATGAAAAAAGCGACAACCTCATTCTTGTTACTAATCACAATTTTTTTAAATAGCTGCTCATCACTTAAACTTCCTGGTACTAAAGAGCCAACTGATGCCGAAATTAATGATCAAGCGGCCAAGGCTTATGTTGAAGTTAAATCAAAATCAAAAATTTCTACACATAAAGAGTGGAACGATATGGTTCAACGAGTTGCCAGGAGAATTGCAGTTGCCTCTGGCGAGAATTTTCAGTGGGAGACTGTCTTAATTGAAAGTTCCGAAGTCAATGCTTGGTGTATGCCAGGTGGAAAAATTGCAGTTTATACTGGCATTATGCCTGTTTTAAAAACTGAAGCGGCCCTAGCTGCAGTCTTGGGACATGAAGTGGCCCATGCAACTCTTCGCCACGGCAAGCAAGGTTATGTGCGGGCAATGAATGAAAATTTCATAGGTATGATAGTTGGTGGTGCAGCGATGATTGGAGGTCAATTTCTGTGCAAGACTTCAACCTGCAAAACAATGGCGGCCTTAGGTGGTGCAGCTGCGGGATTTGCTATTACTTTCTTTTCTCGTAAATTTTCTAGAGGTGATGAATCTGCCGCCGATCAAACAGGGCAAATTTATATGGCAAGGGCCGGCTATGATCCTAGCGAAGCCCCAAGATTATGGGATCGCATGAATGCTAGTCACCAAGGGAGTGCTCCTCCAGAATTTATGTCCACTCACCCAAGTGATGAACATAGAAAAGTGGCCCTTAATTCTTGGATGGGAGAAGCCAAAGCTGCCTATGCCTCGGCACCCCACAAATACGGCCTGGGCTCGCCAATAAATTAAATTATTTTTTTCGTTTTTTTGGCGCTAAAGCGTTTGAAGTAACCTTTTGGGAAAAATCTGGGTAATCCAACTTTACAAGAATGGGAAAGTGATCAGAAAAACCAATAGACTCTTTGGTTTCTCCTCTGGGTTCGAAACGCTTTGGGGCCAAAACAATCTTTATATTTTTACCTTCATCATTATGAGTTTTCTTTTTTAATGCATGTGTAATATTCGGTGGAGAAAAAATTTCAAATGATTTGATTGTAACATCCAAATCTTTTCCATCTGATAAAACCTTATTGACAAAAAAATGATCCAAAGAATTCCACTGATCTTTAGGAGCAAAATAATAAGTTCCAGCAGGTTTAAGACTCTTGGTTTTATCCTCAATTTTTTTATCTTGAATAAAAAGATTTTCTACGTCTTCAAAAAGATTATCTTTATAGAGCACTGTCTTAAACGGGTGGGGATCATTATCATCAATAGTGTTGAAATCCCCCATTGCAACAATGGCCATCGCTGGATTTTTCATTAATATGTCTTGAGACCTTTTACTTAAAACTTCTGCTGCTTTAACTCGCCAAGAATCAGGATTAGCGAGTGATGGCCAATGATTCACAAAAAGAGTCAGAGGATATTTTTCATTAATTAAAAATTCAACTTCTAAAATATTGCGGGTAGGATAATCAACTGGAACAATGTGTTCATGGCGCGATATTTTTTTTATCTCCTTTAATCCTTTGTAAAGAAGTGCTACATCCACCCCTCTTTCATCAGGACTATCACTCATTTCTATATTTTCATAGCCTAACTTTTTAGCCAAGCGAGCAACGACTTCTGGATTTTCTACTTCAACCAGTGCTAAAAATTCAGGAAGCTCACGACCACTGGTCACTACATCATGAATTTGCGAAATTTTTAAATCAACTTTGGCTTCTGTCCAATCTGATTCTAGACATTCCTTGCGATGATGCTTATTTTTTTCTTTTAGGCATATCTCTTTTTTACCGGGATAGTCTTTAGGTAAAAAAGTCCAATCTTTTTTATCTTTATCATGTTTAGCATCAAAGAGATTCTCCACATTATAAGACATAATCTGCAAAGTTTTCGCTTCTGTAATAAAGGAAAATGATAGGCTCAAATAAAAAAGCGCAAAAAGGCAAGTCATTAAAAATTTCATGCTAAATTTTCCTTAATATAATTAATAACATCATCATGGTGAGTCTTTGTTTTTACATCATCCAAAATCATTTTTAACTTCCCATCTGCTCCAATAATAAAAGTTGTTCTTAGTATTCCCATATACTCTCGTCCCATAAATTTTTTCAAGCCCCAGACACCATAGAGCTTTGCTACTTCCGTATCAACATCTGATAAGAGGTCAAAATTTAATTTTTCTTTTTCGATAAATTTTAAAAGCTTTTTAGGTTCATCAGGGCTTATACCTAAAACCACAGTATTGAGTTTGGCGAAATTTTTTTTATGATCACGTATACCACAGGCTTGAGTGGTGCATCCCGGAGTCATGGCCTTTGGATAAAAATAAAGAACAATATTTTTTCCTCTGAATTGCTTGAGAGTCACTTCCTCACTTAGTTGATTTAATAATTTAAAACTTGGTGCTAATTGATTCACATTGGGAGAGCTCATATTACTCCTAAAAAAATTACCATTTATTTCGAAGCTCTCGCAGCTTTAAAAAGACTTCTTTGGTAGTGGCTTCACTAGCTTGAATCGTCTTTTTTAACGAAGGACTATCGAGTCTTAAAAAAGTATTTATTAATCTTTCAGTCTTCATGGTGTTGATAAAAAAAACTTCATCTAAATTAAGCTCCTTTACTTTTTGCAAAAAAAGCTCAGCATCAGAATTTTCTGGCTCATAGTATTTGGTAAATTCTAGATTGCGCTTTAAATACTCATGTCCTGGATAGATAAGCAACTCATCTGGCAAATTTTCAAAGGACTCCACTATTGTTTGAAAGAGGACTTCAGGATTGCCTCCATTGTGACAATTGCCCACACCAGCATTAAAAAAGCAGTCTCCCGTAAAAAGAGCGTAAGGGATCTCTTCTTTCAAAAGCAAGAGACAAATATGACTCATTGTATGTCCTGGTGTGTAAAGGGCAATGAGACTCCAATGACCGTCAGAGTGAATAACCTCACGATGCCCGATATTAACACTTTTATGAGGGATATCTGCTTTAGGATGGGCAATAACAAGACAATGGAAATGCTCATATAAATCAGCGTTGCCAGAAAAATGATCACAATGATCATGTGTATTAATTATCGCCGTTAATTTCTTATTATTTAAGTGCTCTTGAACCTCAGTTGATCGAAAAGGATCTATACAGTATAAGGCTCCATCGTTAAAATTGATTAGGTAACAAAAGTTTCTTAAGGTATTTTTATAGAAGATTTGAGTAATTTTCATAACCCAAATACTATAGAACGGAAGACAATTAAAAACAAACTAGAATAAAATAATAAAGAAAACCAAGGAATTAATAATGCAAGCCACTATCTACACTAAATTTTTCTTAGCCGCTCTATTTTTAAAAAGCTTAATAGAAAGTGTACTCGAAAAAAGAAACCTCAATCATATTTTAAAAAATAAAGAGGTCGTTCCTGCTAAGTTTAGCACGCAAATAAGTTTAGCCGATCATCAAAAAGCAGCAAATTATTCTGCTGAAAAAATAAAAGTTAATCAGTATTTTCATTTTTTTGATTTAGTTATTTTTTTAGCCTTTACACTTGGAGGTGGACTAGAAATGCTCAATTTAAAGGCCTTGAGTTTTGGAAAATCTGAAATCCTAACAGGACTTATCTTTTTTGGCTTATTGGGAATCATCACTTCTCTTTTATCTCTACCACAATCTCTTTATTTTACATTCGTCATTGAAGAAAAATATGATTTTAATAAAACAACATTAAAAACTTTCATTGCCGATCGATTGAAGGGGGCTGCGCTTGCAATAGTGCTCGGTGGACCTATTGCTTATGGAATTTTATGGATCATGGAAAAGCTAGGTAATTTCTGGTGGCTGTATGCTTTTATCTTTTTAGCGGTCATTCAACTTCTTTTGGTTTTTATTTATCCAACCTTTATTGCTCCTCTCTTTAATAAATTTTCTCCGCTAGAAGAAGGCGAAGTAAAAGAAAAAATCCTCAATTTACTAAATCGATGTGGATTTAAAAGTTCTGGCCTATTTGTAATGGATGCCTCTAAACGCAGTGGCCATGGAAATGCTTACTTCACAGGTTTTGGAAATAACAAACGAATTGTCTTTTATGATACCCTTATTAACTCACTCGATTCCGAAGAAGTAGAAGCCGTTCTTGCCCATGAACTTGGCCATATGAAAAAAAAGCATATTTTAAAAGGAATGATAAAAGGATTTATTATGAGCTTTCTTGGTTTTGCTCTCATTGGCTACTTAAAAAATAATAATCTATTTATGCAGGGACATGGAATTCAAAGCATTACCAACTACACCGTTCTTACCATCTTCTCCATGGTGGCAGGAGTTTATACTTTTTTTCTGACTCCACTTTCAGCTTATTTTTCACGCAAGTATGAATACGAAGCTGATGAGTTTGCTTCTCAAAATGCAAAAGCATCTAAACTAATTTCTGCATTAGTTAAAATGTATAAAGACAATGCAAGCAGCCTCACTCCAGATCCTCTTTATAGTAAGTTTTATTTTTCACACCCCCCAGCACTTGAGAGAGTGAGCTACTTAGAAAAATTTAACTAACAAGATTATTCGTCCAAAAGTGGAAATGAGCTGGTTGCTTTTTGAAAAAGGATTTCTAAATCCTTATTAAAAGCCTTCAGTCTATTGCAGTCAATATCAAGTTCAGCGATAAACTGACCTATATGATTAGCTATAGGAATAACTAATTCGGATCTTGTCTTTAAGCTGCAAGCGATATGTGTAGAATCTTTAGTGACATCTTCAACATTAATAATGCGCTCTTCTCGCAAGGCCATACCACAAAAGCCTCGATCGATAGATATTCGAACGTGCTCAGTCACTTCACCCAGATAGGGGCCAATGACTAGATCAGTAGAATCTATTTTGTGAAGATAGCTTTCTTTAAAATAAACTCCAATCCAATCGCAAACTTCCGGAGCAATAGATTTAGTTTCTTCGAGCCAAATTTTAACTTTAATAAAGTATTCATCCATTGATTAGCTCTCTGCTTTATATAGGACTTCACCAAAGATATTTTTTAAGTGATCAAAATAAGGTTTTCGATATTTTTCAATTTCATTATGAATTTCATGATAAGCACCATCGATTATTTTAAAATTAAAAGACTTATCAACATTTGTGAAGTAATCAATCACATCTTTAGATCCAACCACACGATCGGCACTACCTAAAGTGACATAACTTGGACACTTTGAGCGAAGTGGGCGAGCAAAAGTATCTTGAGCCGTTTTCATTAATTCAAACACCAGCTTAGATTGCAACTTTAACGAATTCAAATCATCTTTTAGATAATCTTCTTTAGTATGCGGATCATGGGAGAGATAGTCTAAATCAACTAAGCCACCAATGGGCAATGAGTAAGGGATTTCACAAACTCCTTTAAAAAAACTAGGCGGTAAAATTTTTACAATTTTCCCCAAAACTCCGTCTGCACCACAAGGAGGTGCATTAATGATAAAGCGCTCAGGATAACGAGAGTCTTCTACGAAGTTTTGAATAAAGGCACAACTTATAAGTGCCCCCATAGAATGGCCAAATAAAACAAAACGATCCATTCGATACTTTTCCCCAAGAAAACGAATAATCTCTTTGAGATCTTCCATATACAAGGCAAAATCATCGATATAGGCTCGCTTTCCCGTGCTGCGTCCATGGCCTCTTAAATCATATTGAAAAATATTAAAGTCATGACCAAAAAGTTCGGGAATATAATTATGGCGCCCCATATGCTCGCCGATACCGTGTGTGGCAATAATCCAAACGGGACTTCCCGATTCTTTTATTTGAACGTAAAGTTCTGCTCCATCGCGCATTTTAAGAAATTTTTTATCCATAAACATAAGGATCCTCTTTCGTCTTCTATTCTTTGTTATTGTACAATAAGATACTACCAATGCGAACTAACAAAATGATTCCATTATTTATGGCTTTAGCTATCCATGCCGCAGTTTTGGCTTTTTTCTCTTTCAATGGCCCAAAGCCCAAAGTTAAAGCTACCAAAACTTTTGATCTCACCAATATCACATCTTTTAAAAAAAATTCGCTTATTAAAAAGACAAATAAAATAGTTGAATTTAACAATAAAGTTAATTCTAATGAAGTGGCCGTGCCGTCAACAATTGCTTCAAACTCAGTTGCAGTTAACTCATCTGAAAAAAATGAAAGCTCAAATTTATTTCTTTACTATGCTCAACCAGAATACCCCGCGATTGCTCGCAAATTAGGTACTGAGGGGATAGTAAAAATAAAAATTTTCTATGATCAATCTGGAAAAATTTTGAAAATTGATTTGCTTCAATCTAGCGGAAGCAACCTATTGGATGATTCAGTTCTCAAAGCAGCTAGCAAATGGAGGCTAAATCAAAGCTCAAATGGAAGCTTTGAAAAAACCTTTATTTTTAAATTAAATAATTAGTAAAGCGCTCCGCCAAGCGATGAAAATGATTCTTCATCGTTTATTTCTAATGAATGATTTAATCCTTTAACCTCATCGCTGTAGGCATGAAAGCTCTCTACTTGATAGTTAAAAGTCTTAGGACCACCCATTTCAGTCATAATAGATTGAACCATTGAATTTTGAACTGTCTTTGAGCCACCAATATCAGTCGATTGGTTAAAAATTCCAAAAAAACTAAATCCCTTCTGAGTATTCATTGCTCCTGCCAGTGTCGATGTATGCATAAGTGTTCCTGTCTTAGCAACAAAAGAATTTTTATAATCAGCAGGAAAAATTCTATTT
>CANFNL010000087.1 GCA_947448205.1 Bacteriovoracaceae bacterium | reverse complement strand
TTCTTCGGTTAACGAAAAATTGTTTTTGCTCATTGAAGCTTGGGCGAGCAGAAGAAGTGAGGGGACTGAAGGGTTGGTGTTTCTTTCAAAAAAATCGATTCCTTCTTCTGTGGCATCGGCTTGAACAAAGAAAATAGCAATAGCACTCATAACTTGCTCTTTCATTGAGACATATTTTTTATTTTTAGTAGATTCAAAAGACTCTTTGATAAGTTCTAGTGCTTTTTTAAAATTTCTCTCTTTTAAGTGGCACCAAGAAGCATTGTAGAGATGTTTTCCATACCATTCACTATCATTTTTTTTTAAAACATCACTATAATACCCAATTGCCTCATTGTAATTTTTGTTGTTATAGTAATACTCTGCTAGCGCCGTCTTGGCGTTGTACATAGTCTTGTCATCTTCTTTGCTTGTATTTATTGCCAATTTTAAAAACTGTTCTGTTTCACTGCTGGTTCCATAATCGCGGGAATTAATGGCAAGGGCATAATATATTTCTGATATTCGCTCATATTTTGCATATTGGGCTATAAGACTTAAAGCATATTTTTGAGCTGTAATATATTGTTCTTGTGAATTCTTAAAGAATGACTCTTTTCCATTTATTGCAATTTGTGAGGGATCTGCCTTTAATAAAGATTGGGTCTCTTTTTCTTTGATTAATTTTATTTTTTCAGAATAAAGTTCAAATAATCTGTGCTTTAATTCTGGGCCTGAATATTTGTTGTTTTTGATAGTCTGGATTTCACTATTAATAAGATTCATCAGTTTTGACCACTTTTCAGAAGGCTCTGCTGATTTTTTGATGTAAGTTTCAGCAAAAACACCGCTTGTAAGACTTATAAGAAGACTAATGACCAGTTTTTTCATTGTATTTCCTATCCTTTGAATTATCTTAAATTTTCAATCTCTCTTTTATTTTCAAAATCAAAATTTTCTTTTTCCAAAAGGGAGCGCTTAAATACTCTTCTTTCGCGCTCGTTCACAGTTAAATCTCCAGGAGCTATGATTTGTCCTTTGACTTCCATACTTCCTAAGTCAATAACTTCATAGTCTTTATATTTATAGACAGTATTTTTCTTATCTTCTGATCTTAATGAAAATGAAAATATAAATATTGACAGAAATAGTAGTTTCATAAATTTCCTTCTTTTTTATTCTTCAGTTTTTTGTGAGCATTGTGACTTTAAGCCAAAAGAATAATCTCCTAATTCATCTGCCCAAAATGACCCATTAAAATCAAAGAAATACTGATTGTTTTTGCGATTAACATTTTGCTCTGATCCTCTTTCGCGCACTCTGTTTTGCTCTGATTTAGTGTTGTAAATTTCTTCACGTTTTTTTGAAAGCAATTCTAATTTTAAGTTGAACATAGAATAACTATGTTTGTGAATTTCATTAATGAAGGCAAAAATCTCTTTTTTAATGTAAAAATTTATCTTTGCACTTATAAAACTGATTGTTGATTCAAGATTTGCTTCAAGGTGAATGGTGAATTCATTTTTAGTCTTCAATTTTTTAATCAAGGCTAGTTCATCTTTGGCCGCTTTTAAACTTGCTAAGTCTAAATTAAATTTTACCTGTTTTTTTGTTTGTGTAATTAAGTTTCTAATAAAAGGATTAAGGTTCTCTCTAGCTTTTGGATCGGCGTAATATAAATCAAGAAAGTAGGTATCTGATTTTTTATTTTGACCTAGAATTTCTTTTAAAGCATCTGCCTTGGGTTGGTAGTAATCATAGAAGTGGTCAACAACTTTTAAGGAATCATCCCATAAACAAAGATTATAGTAAGAAAGTGCCATTAGAACTTCTGCTTCTGGAAAAAAATAACTCTCTAACAATGGTGATTTGTAGGTAACTGTTAAGCCTAGGGCACGGTTATAATCTTTCAAGTAATAGTTGGCCCAAGCTTTATCCATAAGAATATATGGCCACTTGTAAGAGCGTTTATCAATTTGTTCATAAAATTCTAGAGCTTCTTCGTATTTTTTATCTTCAATTTTTATTCTGGCCTGGCGAATAATACAAGTTTCTTTTAAATAACTATAATATCTTTTAAGTTTATCTCCCTCTGAGAGATTTTCCTGCTGATCAGCTTTTTTAGCACAAGCTTCATAAAGGTTAAGGGCTTCGATATGTTTTCTTTCTAAGTTTTTAATAGTTCCTTTGATGAGATTAGCTTCAATTGAAAATTTATGGCCCTCAGGTATCTTTGATAAAATAGCATAGGCTTTTTCATTCAAACCTTTGTTAAAAAGCCGTGTCCCTAGGACTAGAGAGATCGAGGGGATAGAGAAGTTCTCTAGACGATTTTCTTCTAAATTCAAAACGGCCATTGTTCCTGTTTTAATCACTAATGTCTCGATATCATTTTCAAGATCTGAATCTATTTCATTATGCTCTCTTAGGTAATTATTGATAAAAGCAATAGCGCTAAAATAATATTGACCATCGATAAGTTCGTGGGCAATTTTTTTATTTTTTATGCTTGATTTATCTTTTTGGTAAATTTCAAATGCGGCTTTCGCACTTGTTTGTCCTGATTGGCTAAAGCTTAGGGTGGTTAATATGATAAGTGTCTTCAAAAGTTTCATAGATAACCTCGTCACTCGATAAAAGCATTCAAAAATTAAAATGAAACGCCAAAACTTAAAATGGCATCAAAGTTACTTCTCATTTTATCTGTTGACTTATTGTTTATAACCGGACCTGGAGCTTTGTAATTATTCATAATAAAACCAATGTTTAGATTAATGTTTTTTGTGGCATGAAAAGTCAGTTCTGACTTTCCAATAATTGTTGCATAGGATTCACTTTTATAGGAGTTGGCTAAGGTTGGATTAGCAACAGTTGTCGCATTACTTTCGGTCTTTAATATCCCAGCCCCAAGTCCAAAAGACCAATCAAAATAAAATATTTTATTGAAAGTATTAACTTTTCCATAAAAAGGAGACCACTTGGCAATGGCTCCTAAATTGCTTTTTGTTTTTCTGATAAAAGGTACGGATCCATTTAGTTTTTGCAAGTTAGCTAATGCCTCGTTATCTTTATTGCTATAATTTGTATAGAGCCCTTCGATGGCAAATTCTTCAGTGATGAAGTATCCAAAATTTCCATGAATTAATGAAGTGTCTTGAAAAGTAGAAGAGAGGCCTATCCCTATTCCTAGATTGGCGAAGACGGTATGCTCTTTTTTATGAACTTTATTTTGGAGAACATATACTTTTTTGTCCGGATCTAGCCATAGGAAATCATATAAATCTTTTTCTGCAGCTATGACCTTGGGAGTACTCAAGGTCATAGTTGAAAATACCATTAGTTTTGCAAAAATTGATTTTCTTGATTCATGCTTCTGCGATTTCATTAAATTGCTCCTAGGACATTAACTTTTACTTTATAACGAACTTCTATTTTAGATCCTTCAGTTGGAAGAGAATCTGCATTGAACTTTAAAGTGTGTGCAATTGAATCATAAGTCCACCCAGTATCAACTTGGGTGTTATTCACAAATACGTTGATGACATTATCAACAGGCACTTCTGCTAAAGCAAATCGATCTATTAAATTGACAATGCTTCCGCCCATATCTTTTAGTGTTCCTGAGAAGTCATTTGTTATTTCACTCGAGACTCCGCTGGTTGCTTTAGTAACTTCCATATATCTGTTACCGATAGTTTCCCATTGTGCTGCTTTTGGCATTTTAGTTGTGACAATTGAGTAGGCTTTAACCATACCTTTACTTTTTTTCGCTGCTTGAAACCTTGCAAGATACTCGCTTACTTTTTTGTCTGATTGATCTTCTTCATCGCTTAAAAACACGATTGCTAGGTAAGCATCCTCTCGTAGAAAACTAGTTGAGTAACGATCTAGAAAGCTTGAAGCACATTTTAGTCCTTGCTCAATTCCCGATCCAGATGTTCCGACTTTAATCCATTTACTGAAATTACTTATAAATACTTGCTTATTCGCATCTGCAGCGACTTTGGTTAATTTCGAACTATCACCAACCATTTTTCCATTTCGAGAAGACGTACCATCTGTAGTTGTGATGGCCATTTTGAAATCAATTTTTTTATCCAGAAAGAGATTGATAAAATTATTAAAGTTTTTAGCCAGCGCCTCTTGGTTATCTGCCATTGAACCTGAGTCATCAATTACCCACAAAATATCTACATCGCCATCTCTAGTCGAATCCTGAATGAAGATTTCAGATTTATCTGCTAAGTTTACACAAGCCTGAATATTGCATGCTTGCGTAGAGCCGTTATTGGCTGCACATGAATTGCCTCCCCCTCTAGCTTGAGAGGAAATTAAAAAAGTTTGAAGTCCACCTCCACAAGTTTTTGTACAAGTTCCCCAAGAACCAACACAATCGCTTCTTGGTGTAACAACTACTGCTGGTGGTGTGATTATTACCGGAGGACTAAGAACGACTGGAGGTGCTATAACTTCTGGAGGAGTTATATCGACAACCGGAGGTGTAACTACTACAGGTGTTGTTGGGATTAAACCGCCACTATTACCTCCTGTTGGATCAGTGACAGTTGTTACACTCCCTGGATTTGAGCCAACATCTGTTCCAGGATTATTTTCTGAAGATTTTGCAGGTTCGAGTAGGGCACTCTTGTCATAAAATTCGCTCTGTTTACAGGCATTGAAAGTAAGCATGAGTAAGGTGATAAAAACAGTCTGCTTCCAATTTTCTTTAGTTATTAACATAGACATCCCCATCTTTTTTGGAAGATCACACTTCCTTTGTTTTGATTTTGTTTAAGTGCAAACGTGCAACTTCAACAGACGGGCAACAACAAAATCAAAAACTACGAACATTAGCTAAGTCTTGACTAATTATAGTTATTTGAAATTTGACTTCTAGGCTTACTAAAGCTTTTGGTTTTTTAACCGACAAGAAAGCTTTCTATATTCAGGGCTTAATTGATTAAAAAAATCAAAAAGTCGTGATAAAATTCTTAAGTGATTTAGGCTAAAAAGTGCCAATACTTTTTGCCAGTAGCTGTTTATTTAATTTAAACTTTGTTCAAAGTTTAGAGGAGCGACCGATGTGCTTGATCTGTGTTGAATATCACCGACAAAGAATGACTGTTGCTGAATTAAAAAAGGCTTTGCCCGAAATGATTATGTTTGCTAAAAATGAAGAGGAGAGAAATCATTATAAAAAGCTTCTGAGTCTCGATAAAGTCGAAGAGCTCGAAGAAGAGACAAAGCAGCATATCGCAAAGTTTGAAAAACAAGATGACTATAAAACAGCTTTTAAAACTCGCCGAACTTAACTATACCAACCGCCTTTATAAAAGTTGTCCACATCTTTTTATTCAGGTTAAAAGCACACCTATTAAAGATCCAGCTCTTTTGCATATTAATCATGAGCTGTTGAATATTCTAGAAATCAGCCCTTATGAAATAGAAAAATCTTCATTTATTAAATTTATTAATGGAGATCTTGATTTTGAGGGACTCTTATTTGGTTCAACTTATTACTCTGGGCATCAATTTGGGTATTTCGTACCCAAGCTTGGTGATGGAAGGGCGCTCTTTTTAGGCGAGGTGACAAATTCAAAAGGAGCAACATTTGAATTACAGCTAAAAGGCTCAGGGCCCACTCCATTTTCTCGCATGGGTGATGGTCGGGCAGTCGTGCGATCAAGCATCCGTGAATACTTGGCCAGTGCTCATCTAAAAGCCTTAGGAGTTCCAACGACTGAAGCCTTGGCCATTATTCATGGGAGTGATGATGTTTATCGAGAGGAGGTTGAAAAAGCTGCCATTGTTCTACGAGTCGCAGAGAGTTTTTTGCGCTTTGGACATTTACAGTATTATGCTCATTCCAATCAAATAACTGAATTAAAATCATTATTAGATTTTACTATTAAAACTTATTTTAAAAATTATTCAGATCATCCCAACCAGTATCTTTTATTTTTTCAAGATATTGTTAAAAAAACAGCAAAGCTTTTTGCTTCATGGCAAGCTATTGGATTTTGTCATGGAGTTTTAAACACTGACAATATGTCTATTTTGGGCTTAACAATTGATTATGGCCCTTATGGATTTATTGATTCATTTGATTTGGATTTTATTTGTAATCACTCAGATCATGAAGGAAGATACAGTTTTGGTCATCAACCTGCAATAGGGATGTGGAATTTAGAGCAGCTGGGAAGTACGCTCAAAAATTTTATTTCTGAAGGTGATATCAAGCGAACGCTAGAGAGTTATCCGGGCTTATTTCATTATGAATACCGAAGCCTTATAAAAAAGAAACTAGGTCTTTATGTCAATAATGCTAATGATGATGATATAGTTCAAAAAACCATTAAAATGTTGGCCATCACACAAATTGATTATACCCAGTTTTTTAGATTATTAAGCCACTATAAAAAAGATG
Source organism: Bacteriovoracaceae bacterium (assembly GCA_947448205.1). Lineage (GTDB taxonomy): Bacteria > Bdellovibrionota > Bacteriovoracia > Bacteriovoracales > Bacteriovoracaceae > Bacteriovorax. The sequence continues at coordinate 5,280 of CANFNL010000087.1, read as the reverse complement.
ATTTCTCGCTTCCTCTGACTGAATCCGAAGAGTTGAAAACATTTTTACAAATTTATAATGAACGACTTATTTTTGAAGAGATTAGTGATCAAGAACGAAATGCTCGTATGCTTTTAATTAATCCCAAATTTATCTTAAGAAATTATCTGGCTCAAATGGCCATAGAAAATTATCAAGCAAATCCATTAATCTTTGAAGAAATATTTAAAGTTTTGACTCATCCTTTTGAGGAATGGAGTGATCCTGATAATAATCATGAAAATTGGTCGAAGCCAGCAACAAGCGAGAGCGCAAGAATTATTGTGAGTTGTTCTTCGTAAAATGTATTTAGGCTAATCTCTTTGCAAGTCAATAGGAAATTAAATGATTCAAAATAAAAAGGAAAAAGTTGTTGTTTTTGGCCATTCGGATAATCCTCAACGCTATTCCTATCAAGCCAGTGAGCTTTTAAAAAAATACCATCATGATGTCGTTGCTTTTAATCCCAGAATAGACGATAGCAAGAATTTACCAGTTAATTTTGACACCCTTACTCTTTATGTTAGTGAAGCTGTCACAAAAAAATTTGAAGATCTTCTCCTCGGGCTTCATTTTAAACGAGTCATTTTTAATCCTGGAACAGAGAATCCAGAGCTGGAAGCTAAGCTTAAGGCGCGTCAAGTAGAAATCATCCATGGCTGTACACTTGTCATGCTGAAAACCAATCAATTCTAAGTATTGCTTGAGCATTTTAATAGACACTTGCGAAAGTTGTTGAACAAGTCTGAAAAAAGTTTTTACAATAGTTTGTATTTCATACACTCTGGACAAACCTCAGGAAATTAGACGATGTTAAAAATTCAACCTTCACAAATTATTTTATCCCTTATTTTATGCTTAACTCTTTATTCGGAGTTAAGTATAGCTGCTAGCAATGAAATGATTGTTAAAAAATCTGTTCGAAAAGAAATGAATACAATCTCTAGCCATATTCGAGATATGGGACTGTATATTGCTTCTGAAGGTGAGTTTGTAAAGAATGCCAATAAAACAATTATTCAAAAGCATTTGCAAGAACTGGGATTGCTATTTAAAAATATAAAAATCCATCCTGTTATTGAAACTCAAGGACTAACTATCGGCCAAGCCGCTATTGCAGAACAATTAGATCAGACATTAGTGCTTTTTAATAAGGATCAAAAACCTAAAGCCCGCGCCAAGCTAAATGCTGCTTTAAATCTCTGTGTTTCTTGCCACACTCAATCTCCTGGAACAATACATTCTGAGCAGCCTAAATTTTTTCAAGACAAAGATATTAGCAAGTTAAAAATTAGTGATTTTGAGCGTGCAGAGCTTTATTTCATCACCAGAGATTTTGAATCGGCAATTAAGCTTTACGATAAATTTTTAAATGCCTCTAAAAAATCTGATGACGACGAATTCATCTTAAAAGCCCTTGAGCGACAATTGATTTATTATTTAAAAATTAAAAGAAGTTTTCCTTTGGCCTTGGATCATTTTACTGGTTACTTAAAGGATAAACGCTTTAACGATATTGTGAATCAAGAAATTTCTGATTGGGTCAAAGCCTTAAGTGGAAAAAGTCTGTGGGATCACTTTGATGCTGCCAAAACCAAAGAAGAAGAAATGGATAAATTCATGAAAAATTTTATCACTGATGATGAAGAAGGTCCTATTTTTACAGTCACCAATTCTACCGAAGTTTTTGACCTTAACCTCTCATCTATACTCATGGATTATTACAATGCTCATCCCGACACTAAATTGGGTGCAAAAATACTTTATTGGATGGCAATTATCGATAAGAGAGTTAACGATGATCTCTTCTTTTCATTAGGGGATTATTATCTCTTAGCCTGTATGGAGAAATATAATAAGGATCCTGTCGCCAAAGAATGTTACGAGGCTTACATGGATGAATTAGAGATAAACTACCTAACGACTGAAAAAGAATTTCCCAGCGAGATAAAAGCAAAAATTTTAAAATTGCAGCAGCTTTTGAATCTAACGGAAGCTAAAAAGAAGTAAGAGCCTTACAAGATCGCATATTCCTTGGTTTGATTAATTAGCGCCCGCTCAAAGGGCGCTTTCTATTAACTTTCTCTTGATTTTGAGTGTTAATAAATTATTATAAAAATTAGTTAATGAATTCATTTTTATGAGGATATTATGGCCGATCACTCGACAAACGCTGCCCCTGTCGCTCCAATGGCTCCACAAGCAGAAATTGTTAATGGAATTAAAGTTTTTCCAACTTCATACATCCCAGCAAGAGCTGAATTACATTTTCCTAAGAAAATGATGGCCGAACTTCAGGAATGGCATATCGAAGGCATTCATATTGTGATATTTTTACTCATTACATTAGGTCTTTTTATTACCAAGTGGAAAAGACCAGATCTTCGCTAAAAGTATAAATGTCAAAAAAAACTAATCAGTTAAATAGTGGACTTGATCCAATCACTCTTCTTATGAAAGAGTCAGAAGCCTACAATCAGTTAGATCAAATTGAAAAATATGTCGAAGAAAGCAGCGACCTTAGTGCACTTCCAGTTCAGCCCATCTATCTTGCACTTAGAAAGTTAAGTTTTGATAAAGTAGCAGAATATCTTCCAAAGTTTTCCAAAGAGCAAAGAAGTGTCTTCATGGATATTGATCTCTGGAGCAAAGATGAAATAGATGTAGAGCAATTTTCTTATTGGCTCCAGGCCTATGCCATTGTTGATTCTGATGAAGTAAAAAAAGATTTTGTCACCAGTGAGCAATTTCTTCTTTATTTAAAAAGTAAATTTAATATCTGGAGCTTTGATGCGGAAGATCCAGAGTACCCTGATCACGATAATTATTTTTTAACAGACGATAATTTACTGTTATTGGAATTCGATGAGACTTATCAATACGTCGATGAGGTACGAGCGCTTATCAGGCATCTTTATTATGAAATTGGCGTTGAAAATGCGTATACTTTTTTATTTAAACTAGTATCGGATTCATTCTTAATTCTCCAAGAGGAAGAATTCCAATTGAGAAGAGAGCGAATGAGAGATTTTGGTTTTGTTGATTATATTGATTCCCTCGAAGTTGAAAGCCCTTTTATCAACATAGATTTTTTACATAATTTCATTAAGAAAAAAATAGTTGCCACTGGAAGCTTAGATGAAGTTTCTAAAAATCAAAACTTGCATAATTCCTCTCTGGTGGCTTTCAAAGATCATTTTAAAAAAGTTATCGATGAACTTCTTAAGATTTCTGACTCTAAAAGAGCAGATTACTTACAGTTTAATTTTATTCGTTTGGTTAATTCTCGCTTGGAATTTAAGGGTGCTCTAAAGAAAGGCTCAGTGGCCATGACTCGAACAGGGGCGCAGACTAAAAATCTCGTGCTTTTGGGTTTTAATTACTTAAAATCTGAAAAAATTGCAGCAGAGTACTTGAAACATCTTCCTGAAGAAGGGGTTTTTGGACTATTTGATTTTACGGATTTGTATAAGATTGGAAATTCACTGATTCGCTTTAATTTAAAAGATTTAAAAAAAGCCCTGCAGACAAATGGCTTTGAGGGTGAACATGAAAAGTTCTTAGGAGCTTATTGGACTGATTTTTTAGATAATACTTTCGATGAGCCTGTAAAATTTCATACTCCCAAAAAAGATTCTGCTACTGCAATTATTGAAGTGGAAGAATATGATTTATGGATTTATAAAACAAGAACCTTGTGCGAACTTCTCCCATTTGCTCATAAGTTTTATGAGACTTTTGAAGGACTAAAAAAAGAGGGAAGACTTCAAGATTCTTATTATTTAAATTATTCAGTTGAATCAATTGATTTTGAGGCATTGCTACTAAGTAGTTTTGCCAATTATTTTCTTGGCTCTTTTGATGAGAAAAATACTTCCAAGCTAGGACTTACAACAGATGAATTTAAAAAATTTACAGCTAAAGTCATTAGTAGTGAGGGAAAATTTATTTTGACTCCTGAATTATATAAGAAAATACAAAATTTTGCAGAAACTTTTGGTTTAAATATTGTTTTTGATTTCAATAACTATATTCAGGATTTGCTGAAAGCCCATCTTGAGGGTTATGATTATTCAAATTTGGAGACTGAAGAGCTTCAGCACATTGGTGGACCAATCATTCTTACTATTATAAAACATTAGCTGAAGTGTGAATTAAAAAATTGTCCTAAGTTTTTTTGTAAATTCGAGTCTAGTTTTTTAACTTCTTTTACCAATCTTTCTTTGAGTATTCTTTTGTTTTCTTTTTGAAGTTTAATTAATTTTTCAGTTTGAGAAAAATTAGTTTTTAGCGGAATTTTTTTTGTTAAAAAATTTTCTAAGCCCGTAAGTCTGGCATTTTCTTGTTCTAGAAAATATTGCAATTCATAATGCTCGCCAAATTTGTTTTTTTCTCGTTCGCGTCTTTCTACCTCTTTAGACTCCTCATTATCAACGTAGTCTTGAAAGACATCCTCAAACCCATTTAAATTTCTTACAAGCTCTTTTGGAAGAGAGGTATTTTTGATTTTTTTACTCATGTTTATCTCTTTTTAGTTTTTTCTAGTAATTGAGAATTAAGCATTTCTAAAAAATAAAGCTCTTTAGTCTCATTATAGAGTTTTTTTTGCTCGCGCGCAGAAGCTTTTAAGTCTCCTAAGATCTTATACAGTTCAAGATTTTTAATTTTATCTACCTTCAAAGAGAGCTTGTTGAGGAGTTGAAGCTCTTTATTATTTGGTCTCTTTACTTTTTTAAAATAGTGATCGGGTAGATCTTTAACTGATTTAACTGAGGGAAAAAGACTATTGATAGGCAGCGAAGTTACCACATAAAGTGGGTAGGGAAAGAGTGGGTGGAGATTATTTTCTAGAGTGATTTGTTCAAGATTTAGGATTAAGTCATCTATTTCTTCTTTTTTAAGATTAGTAAGATTGATATAGCATGGAACTTTTCCTATTCTTGAATCGGAAACAATGATTCTAAGTTTTTCTGTTGATAATTCACTTAAGAGAATTTCTTCAAAAATTGGAATTTTCATCTATATCCCTTAATGCTTAATTCGCACAAAATCATTTTTAAGTATAAACTAGAATAGATTTGATCTCACGAAATATTAGGAAAAGGTAATTATGATCAATTGGCCCTATGTTTCACTTCCCGAGCATTTTACTAAACTGTTGGTAAGTAATATTCAAAATTCTACTCAAAATAATACTAATCTAGAATTATATATAAATAATCATCATGAACTCAATGCTCTCGTTAAAAAAATATTTCGCGA
>CANFNL010000086.1 GCA_947448205.1 Bacteriovoracaceae bacterium | reverse complement strand
TATCTTCAAATTCTATAAAATCGTAAGGCTTAATAATATGATCTTTAACATTGTACTCAATAAGGGTAATAATATCATCGACATTGTCCCTAGCAGTGATCACCACAACCAGGGCAGCCATTAATCGCTTGCGCTCCTGCTTTGATCTTAAAAAATCGATAAGATCAATACATGTTCCATCTTCTAAGTTCCAATCGAGCAGTAACAAATCAAAATCTTTTTCAGATAATAATTTTTTTGCGTCTTTAATGCTCTCGCAAACTTGAAACCTTTCATGACCAAGTAGCCTCATGTGGCCTTTCATGATTTCCAGAATGTCAGGGTTATTATCCAAGATAAGCACATCATAATTTTCTGGAATTAATCTTTTAATCTTTTTTTCGATGGCCAAAGCTAATGCTTCAACAAAATCATCCTGAATCATCGGGCGGGATATAACAAAATCCACATCGAGTGATGAGAATTTCTTAGAAAGGTCACTATCTTTTTTATCAGCAATAACAACTATTGGAGTTTTATGAAATTTTAGACTCTTTCTTATTTTATCAACTATATCAACTGCTGAATAACTTTTATAACTCCAGTCGAGAAAGAAGCAATCAATATCTTTATAAGCTATAGCTGAAATAAATTCTTCCATTTTATCAATTTTTTCACTCTCAAAAGAAATAGGTAATCCTTCAAGCAGGCTACATAAAACTGCCGCTTCTTCTTTATCATTAAAAAGTAATACGGATTTTAAGATGGGTCTTTTTTCCATTGCGACTTCCCTTGCATATTTTAATTGCATAATCTTTTAGTTATCTAACCATTTTTGCCTCTTTTTTTTTAACTCATCGAAGTGATAGAATTATTATCAAGATGAGCCTACCAGCAAAAATTATCTCTCATTCAAATCTTCAAATATTAAAGAATGAAAATTCTTTCAACCCTGAATTAGAGTACGAGTTTTTTCATAATTTCCAATCCCCCCATACTCGTAAATCCTACCGAATAGACATATCGCAATTTTTTGAATTTTTAAGAGATAATTTTTCTTTAATTTTAAATTATCAAGATATCAAAAGAGTCCACTTTGTAGCCTTCAGAAATTGGCTAACAGACTCAAATCTTGCACCAAAATCAGTCAATCGCAAACTGGCCGCTAACTCCAGTTTTTTTGATTTTTTAGTCGAAAAAAATATCATCGCCTTTAATCCGAGTACTTCTATCAAGCGCCCCCGCCAAGATGTTGTGAAGCCAACCAATGATGTGAGCGATGAGCAAATTAGGCATTTATTGGAATTAGTGGAATGCCAAAAGGGTCCAGGATTACTTCACAAAGCAGTGCTCTACACTCTCTTTACTACTGGTATAAGAAAGGCCGAATTGATTAATTTAAAAATAAAAAATTTTTCCATGAAGAATGGTTTTTATATTATCGAAATACGTGCCAAGGGTGGCAAACAGCTGACTAAGGTGATTCATCCAAAATGTGCTGAAGTTATTAACGAATACCTTGAGTATTTAAAAAGCGAATCAAATGAAATAAACGGATCCCTCCATCCAGAGGATTGGATTTTTAGACCCTCAAAAAACCCGCTAGATCCCAATCAATTAATTAAACCTCTCAATCCAAAATCAGTGGATTATATAATTAAAACTTGGTGCCATAAAGCAGGAATTGACCAAAGAATCTCACCTCACTCAGCCAGGGCCAGCTATATTGGATCTGCTTTGGAGAGTGGAGTCGATCTCTACAAAATCTCTCGAGACGTGGGACATGCCTCCGTAAAAACAACTGAAGAATACAATAAGCGCAGGCAAAAACTCTCGGAGAGTCCCGTCTTTGGCCTGGGATTTATGGATAAGAAAAAGGACTAAGTTTTTTGAGCGTGTTCTCATTTGCCAAACATTTGAGGCAGCTTCCTGGCAGTTTTTCACTATATTCCTTGGAAGTTATAGTTTTAGCTAAAAATAGCCGATAATATTAATACAATATTAGGAGCAAGATGAAATTTATCTTCGTTATTATCTATTTATTTCTCATCACCAATTCTGCGTCCGCGGCTGAGTCTAAAGCAGTTATTTATGACGAAGTCATCGATGCGGGAAATAAGAAAAATGGCACTAGCACTGATAACACCTTAGAGAAATTACTTTCCGTTAAAGGTGTGGATACTCAGTATGAAGCCTGCAAGAAAAATGGCTCAAAACTTGACGAGATGTCTGAATGCATTTGGAGAGGGCTTACTCCAGATTTAAAAAAGCAAGTCCAAGTTCTTTACGCCAATGAAACAAATAAAGAAAATTCACGATCTCCTGCTAGCGGGACAACGAAGAGCTCAAGCAATCTAACTTCAAAGTCAAAACAGATCAGTGTTGATTATATGAACGATCCAGCAGTAATGGCCTTATCAAAAGTTTTTCAAGCCAAATTAGAGGAAGCTATTTTAGGGGATAGAGCTGCTCAAGCAGATAAAAAAACTATTGTGTCGGTAGATCACGCCAAATTTATCGAACTTTATAAAACTGAGCTTGGTAAAACCATTGTTAATGCTTTTACATCTTATTGTATCGAAACAGATGATAAATTCGAATACGTGACAACCAAGCTGGACTGTAAGGATATTAAGAAAAATGATATAGCCTGTCCCTTATATATTCTTGGAAGTGATAAAGAAAAAGTAGTTGCCGATAATATTAAATCTCTAAAACGAGCAGATTTAAAAAGCTCAACTGATACAGTAAAAAATAATATTTCTGAGCGATGGAATAGTTGTATTACCTCTGTCGCTAATGTTTGTTATACTAATGAAGCAGATTTTAAAGATGTCTCCTCACCATCAAATCCAGCTCCACCTGGCAAAATCACCGAATCAATTACTCGCGCCTGCGTCCTAGTCGATTATGTTAAATCGGCCAGAAAAAATATGATTATCGCCGATGATCAAATTAAATTCTACAATGAGAATGCAAAACAAAAAACAATAGGTATCGGAAATTTTAAACAATTAGAAATTACCGACAAAAACTCAATGGATGCCACGACTACTCTAACGTCTAGAGAAGTAGAGGATTCTTATAAACTTAAAAATAAAGAGTTAGAAAAAGAAATTGATGAATGTGTGAATTCCAGCAATCAAATTGCCGATGTCCAAAAATGCAAAAAATTCATAAGTACTGACTCTGAAGATAAAAATAAAGCAGTAACAGAATTTGGACTTCGCCAATTTGCTCTTGAAAAAACCATTAATGATAAACTAGACTCCAGCAAAGAAGAAGTAAAAAAATACCTTCAAGAAGAAGGATATGAGGATAAGAAAATTGATGAAATGTTAAAAGATGATACGAGTGTAACAAAAGTCAAAGATGAAATAAAAGCTCGTTATGAAGCTGAAAGAAAAGCCATTATTGCGACTATGGCCGATAAGGTTCAAAAGAAGACAACAACCAGTGATACTTTTGACAACCAAAAAGATGCTACTAAAATGGACATCATAAAAAAAGAAATTCACGCACGCTCAGATGAGTTAGTTCAGTTGGTTCACTTTAACAATGTTGTTTCCTCTTACTTAGAAGTCGAAACTAATGGGACAAAGTCTAGAAACGTGGCTTCATTGAACTTAGAATTAAAAAATGGAGCTAAGTCCATAAATGGAGCCGATGCCGATCAAATCAAAGAGATTGAAAAAAATGCCAAGAACGCTGGTTTAAACTCTAATAAAACAAGCTCGAAATCAGATGGTGTCATCGATTTTTCAGTGGAAACTCTCAATAAAATATTGCGATATACTAACGAGAAATAAAATTTTGTTCAAAAGTTGAAAAGGGAATCTTGTCGTATTGATTGCATAATTTATTAGACATATAGGACTCATCCATTCCTAGTACCTGACCATTTGTATAATCAATCAGTGTTCGAACTTTAAACTTTTCGGCACTGGTTAGTTTATAACTATTGTTTGGTTGAAGACTGAAATATTGTAGTAAATAGCTATCAAAGTTTTCCCTTAGAAAATTAATCTGAATCTTTACTCCACCCTGGTCAATCGTATTACTGATAACTTCATTATTTTTAATTTTGGTGCAAAGTTGCGATAAATATCCACTGCTATCTGTTTGAACTTTTTTCATTAATTCCGCATCGGACTCAAATATACTTTGGGGGATATAACTAAGTTCATTATTGAGGTCATATTTCAAAGTCATCAACACTTGCCCCTGTGTAGTTGAATTTTGACAATCTGTTTTTTTTGTAGAAAAAATAAAACGGGAATTTAAAAAATCCGAGCCTCTAAAATTTTTTGATTTTGATTGATAGGCATAACAAATTCGTGTGGCAATATTTCGCTCTTCGCTTGTAAGCGGATGCTCTTGGTCCAAGATAGCATTCGTGTTAAAAGAATTAATCACCTTACTATTGCCTCCTCCACAACTTGTGAGGATAATCATAAAGGAAAAAAATAAAATTGTGCAAGCAAATTGAGACTTCTTCATAAGTCTATTTATCGGTTGCAAGGAAAAAAATTTGACAAGCTTTAAAGGAAATTTAGGAAATTATAAAATAATTAAGACAGAGGATCAGACTGAAACAATTTGGTCAGAATACTTCGATGAAGCTTGTCATAATCTTTCAGGGGCATACCAGGAGACTATTCATAATTATATTTTAGGTTGCAACATTCCAGAGTTAATCACTCAGCAAATGGATTTTTCAGTCTTAGATGTGGGCTTTGGTGTAGGAGTGGGACTATTGGCCCTCTTAGAGGAAGTAAAAAAATATCCATGTTTTAAAAATAAAATAAGTTATTTCTCCATTGAATTAGATGAGATTTTACTTTTATGGTCAATAAAGACTACCCTTCCTTTTTTGGAATTCACTAAATGTGAAAAAGTAAATCAGAATGAGACGCTAGTGTTTTACAAGTCAAATTTTGGAGTTGTTGAAATTAATATCTTTCTTGGTGATGGCCGAAAAACACTACCTATGGCTTACCAATTAGGTCTATTGCCTGCCTTTAATGCCATTTTTCAAGATGCTTTTTCTCCTAAAAAAAATCCCATGCTTTGGAGTGTTGAGTGGTTTGAATTTTTAAAAATGGCCTCATCTTCCAATGTAGAACTCTCTACTTATAGCTCATCAGTAAGTATCCGAAAATCACTCATGTGTGCAGGTTGGAGCATTTATAACTTGCGTGGATTTGCCCTTAAGAAAACGATGACCAAGGCTAATTTTAAAACCTCAACCTCAGAAGAGCTTAAGTTAGAACTGTCACGATCTCCCACACTTGAATTGCGTGACAAATGAATTAAGATATTACTAAGTCTTATTTGGGAGAAATCAAAGTATGGCACAAGTCATAATAATAGAAGATAATAAAACTCTAAATGACCTCATTTCTATTAATCTAACAACCTATCTTGGAGTAGATCTTATTCAAAGAACTAATGCTCTAGAAGCTGTTAATTTATTGGCCATTCTCCCCAACGTTGATGTAATCATTTCAGCTCATAAGATCAATGACGAGCACACTTCAGAAATTCTTGAGAACTACATTTCCTCTAATAAATTAGACACTGGCTTAATTGTTTTAGGGACAAATGAAAAAGCAAAAAATGAATTTACTGTTAATGTAGCTGATCCAAAAGATTGGGAAAATGTTGTTAAAAGCACAGCAAAAATTTTAGGCATTAATGAAAACGTTTTAGCCAACAAGGTGATTCCTGATTACATCTCAGTACCTGTACGTTATTTTTTAAACTTAGAAAATGTCAATTGTGATGTTTTTATAAGAATTAAGAAATCTCCAACTGAGTATCAATATGTAAAAAGAATTCATAACAGTGATAATTTCTCGAAGGTCTCAATTAAGCGTTATATGGAACAAGGATTAGAAAATTTTCATGTTGCCAGAGATGCTCATAAAAATTTTGCTATTTTTCTCTCAAATCGGCTGGTGGAAAAAATTGAATCTCCTGGGCTAGAAATTACAGAAAGAATTCAGATCATGGGGGACTCTTACGAAGTGGCAATTAGAGAGATCGTTAAATTGGGCTTTAATAGTGAAACAATTCAACTCACAGAATCGATTATTCAAAACATGGTGAAGAATTTTGAAAAATCTCCAGAAATGTCAAATTTGCTTCACAAAGTTATCAATTCTCAAACAGGACTTCTTTATCAGCGTTGTCACATGACTTCAGTAGTGGCCAATGAAATTTTAAAAAATTTAAATTACACTGAAAATTTGGCCCATGAAAAATTAGCTTATGCCTCATTTTTTCATGACATCATGCTTGCCGATCGAGGCAATTATTCAAAAATTAACTCATTTGATGAACTTGAAAAAGCTAATTTAGATGAAGAAAATTGGGATTTAGTTTTTAATCATGCCCTCGAGGCTTCTGTTTTAATAAGGAAACATCCCGAAGCACCTGTAGGAGTGGATGAAATTATTAAACACCACCACGGAACTTCTAATGGGAAAGGCTACTCAAATTCAATTGAGAAACTTCCCAATTTATCTAAAATTTTTATTATTGCTCATCACTTTGTATTAGAACTACTTCGATTTAAAGAAAATGGTGGAGCACCCAAACCAATAACGGAAGAACTTTACAAACGATATCCAAGTGCAGATGTTGCCATAATTATTAAGGCATTGGAAAAAACCCTAAAAAGAAAAAAATAATAAATCAGCTTATGAATAACTCAATCACAAAACTCTTTGGTATAAAATATCCCATTATTCAAGGTGGAATGGTATGGGTTTCTGGAGCAAAATTGGCGGCTGCCGTTTCAGAAGCTGGTGGACTAGGACTCATTGGTGCTGGCTCCATGCAACCCGAACTGCTTGCTCAGCACATAAAGAAAGCAATTAGCCTAAGTAAAAAACCCATTGGCGTAAATATTCCACTGCTCTATGAAAAATCACAAGAGCAAATTGAAACCGCCCTGGCCTTAGGGATTAAAATTTTTTTTACCTCTGCCGGTAGTCCAAGAAAATTCACGAGCTTTTTGAAATCTCACGGTGCTATAGTTGTTCACGTGACTAGCTCACCTGAGCTTGCACTAAAGTGCGCTCAAGCGGGCGTGGATGCAATTGTTGCTGAAGGCTTTGAAGCTGGTGGACACAATGGAAGGGATGAAATTACTACAATGTCTCTTATTCCCCAGGTAAGAGATATTGTGACTATTCCCTTAATTGCTGCTGGCGCAATCGCAGAGGGAAGAACCATGGCAGCGGCTTTTGCTTTGGGAGCTGACGGTGTACAAATGGGAACGAGATTTTTAATGACCAAAGAATCCAGTGCTCACCAAAATTTTAAAGAATGTCTACTTTTGGCCAATTCCCATTCAACTAAAACATTTATGAAGGCCACAACTCCAGTTCGGCTTTTTATTAATACTTTTGCCAAAGAAATTGACTTGATAGAACAAAATTATCATGGCACTGAGTTGACGGAAAAACTACAAGCGCACTTGGGAAAATGGAGAGCAAAAAATGGAATGCTACTTGGGGATTTAGAGCAAGGAGAACTTGAGATCGGTCAAGCGATTAGTCTTATTAAAAATATTCCAACAGTTAAAGAGGTTTTTGAAAAAATACTTGCTGATTATCAAGCAACTCTTAAGTTACTGTCATCATCACAGTCATTTTAATCTTTTTAAAGTAGAAATTCTCTCCTCCAGTGGTGGATGTGTGGAAAAAAGCCGCATCACACTTACTTTGGAAGAAATTTGTATAGATCTGAAATAAGCACTACGCGATTGGCTATCACTGTCTATATCCTCAACGAATTGAGGATAAGCTTTGGTCAAGGCTTCTAGTGCCGAGATCATTTTTACACTACCTACTAATTTAGCTCCGAAGCGATCTGCCCTAAATTCGCGGTAACGTGAAAACCATGCAACTATAGGCAGGGCCAGTAGACCAAAGATTGCATCGAGTATAAAAACTAAAATCATTTGAATTAGTGGCCCAGCGCCAGCATTGCCCTCTTCCCTATCTTGTTCATCTCTCATAGATCGAATAATTGCAAAAGCAACTATTCGAGAAAAAAACATGACGAAGGCATTCACTACACCTTGAATCAAGGCCATAGTGATCATGTCCCCATTGGCGATATGAGCAACTTCATGGGCAATCACTCCTTCTATTTCATGATCTTCCATCGTCGCAAGTAAGCCTGACGAGACTGCAATTAATGTATGATTTCGAGTCGGACCTGTCGCAAAGGCGTTTAGGATTGAATCTTGATAAATTCCCACCTCAGGCATTTCCATAAGGCCTGCTCTGCGAGAAAGGCGATGAACAGTTTCTACCAAATTTTTATGAGGTCCAGCTAGAGTGACAATCTGAATACCCATCATCCACTTTGCTATAATTTTTGAAAGCACAAGAGAAATGAGAGATCCGATCATCCCCCACAAGAAACAAAAAAATAACAAAGGAGTGTATTGGAGTCCGGCCGATAATACAAAACGACCTATTCCGAGAAGACTCATCAGGAATGACAGCGAAGCGACCACTAAAATATTTACTATTACAAAAAGCAAGACTCTCTTCATTTTGATATAACTCCTACCTCAATATTAGTTAAAGATTTAAACTTTTAAAACTTTTTTTCCGATATCTTGGCACAATGGAAAAAAAACACTTAAATACAAAAGAATATCTTTGGGTCGCCCTAATCTTTTGGTCAGCTAGCTTCACGGCGATGGAAGCACCTTTTAGCTTTGTTTTCAAAACAAAAATTCAATTTTGGCAACTTATTGTTGATGGCCTAATTTCTATCTTTTTTATTTTAGATCTACTTTATCACCTCAAAGAAGCTAAAGACGCCAAAAAAAGTTCAGATTTCACTCCAAAGAAAAAGAAATGGATTTCTTTAATTTTATTGTTGGTCGATATTCTCTCATGTATTCCTTTTGATTTGTTATCCCATTTTTTAGGTCATCAAGATCTATTCACTGCTTTTAGATTTCTTAGAATGATCAGAATTATTAAAGTCTATTATCTGATAGAAAATATCACCATAGTACCAAAAATTTTTAAAATCCAATCAATCGCAATTGCCTGCTTAATGGTCGTCAATTGGATAGCTTGCGGTTGGATTTTTATCTATCCCATGGGTGCTGATACCGATGTGACTACCTATTATATAAAATCTTTTTATTGGGCGCTCACAACCCTTACAACTATTGGATATGGAGATATTACTCCTCATGACAATATTGGCAGAATATTTACCTGCCTTATTATGATTATCGGTGTGGGGATGTATGGGGTGGTTATTGGTAATATTTCACGAATGCTTGCAAGTGCTGATCGTTATAAAGAACTCTCAAGAGAAAAAATAAGTGATCTCGTTATGTTTATGAAACATTATAATGTTCCTGAAAAATTACAAAAAGCTGCCATAAATCATTACGGCCACCTTTATTCAAAACGCTTAAGTGATAATGACGAAAAAATTATCGCCGATCTTCCTCATGCGCTTCAACATGAAATGCAAATCTATATGAAAATAAAACTAATTAGTAGTATTCCAATATTCCACAATTGTGGCCATAAATGTTTGAAGGACATCTCTACTCGTCTCGAACAAATTTATTCCTCTCCAGGTGATTTGATAATTAAAATTGGAGATATCGGAACGGAGATGTTTATCCTGGCACATGGAAATGTAGACGTTATTTTAGAAAGTGGCGAACGTATCGCTACTTTACATGACGGTCAAATATTTGGTGAAGTTGCTCTCTTAAAAGAAACTAACAGAACGGCCAATGTTCAATCGCAAACATATTGTGATTTATACAAGCTCACTAAAGCTAGCTTTGATGAAATTATAAAAAATTACCCTGATTTACTCTCAACTATCGAAGCAACAACCAGAAGACGAAGCACAGATAAAAAAAGCTAGAAGCCCGCTTTCTTTTTAGCGGCCGCAATCATTGCTTCTCTGCTTGCTTTATCTGCCCATCTGGCCTGAGCCTCTTTAGACAATTTACGGATAGGATCAAAGTAAAAAAAGACTTCACCTGGTTTTACATTGGGAGCAGTCCAAACAGAAATGCCATTTTCCTGATCGTAATATTCATAAGAAGCCACATGACGTTTACCACCACCACCAGGAGCATCGCAGACAAATGTTGGTGTATTAAAGCCAGCAGTCATTCCTCGAACCGCCTTTTCTAAAGCAACACTTTCAGCAATTGTCGTTCGAAAATGCTCACAACCTGGAACCATATCGTGAATATAAACATAGTAAGGCTGGATATTCATATAACTAATCTGCTTAATTAAAAGTAGCATATCGTTAATATTATCATTGATCCCTTCTTGGAGGACTGCTTGATTTCTTACGATGATGCCCTCTGCAAATAATCTATCCATGGCCAGTTTAGAAAACATGGTGATTTCTTTTGGTGAAGAAAAATGCGTGTGAATCACCATTGATTTTCCCATGTCGCGAGCTTTTTTATGAACACCATTTAAAGCGTTGAACCACTCGTGATCAGTTAAGACTTTTTGAGGATATATCGCCACACCTTTAGTAGCAAATCTCAGGCGTCTAATATGAGGAATATTAAGCAGGTTTTCACCAATAAAAGTAAACTGCTTTGCCGTAAGCATGAAAGCATCGCCTCCAGAAATGACGACATCTTCTATCTCTTCATGAGAACGAATATAATCAAAAGCAACATCCATACGGGCCTGATTGACTCCGTAGGTATCTTTTTCAACGGCTTCAGTAGATCCGCCAATTAGACGCGAACGGGTACAATAAGAGCAATAAACCGGACAAATTGTAGTTGGTAGAAATAAAACCTTATCGTGATAACGGTGAGTGATAGTTGGCACTGGAGAGTCGACATCTTCATGAAGTGAGTCAGCTTCATAGTAGGGATGATCTTCTAGAAACTGGGAACCTATTGGTAAAAATTGCTTTCTCATTGGACAATTGATTGGATCACTCCAATCCATAAGGGCAAAAATATAAGGGGTAATCCGAATATTCATAGGGGTTTTAGCTTGACCTTTTTGCATGTCTTGATAAAAAGAATCTGTGCAAAGATCACCTAAAATTGTTTTTACTTGATCAACTTTTTTAATTGAATGCTTCATCTGCCACATATGATCTGAAAACTCAGCGCGACTGACATTACTCCATCCTGGAATGACTCTCCAAAATTCATCATCTCGAAATTGACGATGGGCTAAATTGGCTAAATTTAATTTTAGTTTATTAGAAACAGTCATAAACTTTTCCTTGAGTCCATTTTTCAAATTAAGTTAAGTCTATACTAATTATGCATTCTTTTTAAAAACTTTAAAGAGAAAGGGCGATACGAGCAAAAAGATCAAAAAGATGACGAAATAGTGAAAATAATGCTTAATATCTAAGTGGACGAATTCGGCCAAGTAATGGGCGCCCCCAACAATTCCCCCTACCCACAAAATGGCCCCAGCGATATCAAATAAAGAAAAGCGGACCATATTCATTTTGCTAGTTCCGGCCACGAAAGGAGCAAAGGTTCGAACAAAAGCTATAAATTTACAAAAAAGGATGGTTTTACCGCCATGACGCTTATAAAATGTTTCGGCCATCTCAATGTGCTTTTCCTCAAGATAAAATCTTGAAATATTGCTTCTAACTTTTACCGAAAATTTACGTCCTAGAAAATAGCTGAAATGATCCCCTGTGACAGTGGCAAGGATCAAGGCCGGAATAAGGGTTTTTAAGTCAATATGTCCTTGAGC
>CANFNL010000085.1 GCA_947448205.1 Bacteriovoracaceae bacterium | reverse complement strand
TGCTCATAACACCATTATTTCTCCTCTTTTTATTCGCAATATTCAGTGCGTCTTACTTTGTTTTTTTATTTACCTTGATCTAACTCGTTAAATTTGAAAAATGTCAGATTTTTTAATTTTTAATTCTCCCAGCAGCGTTTACAGCAAAGCCTTTGTCTGCAATCATTCGAAGTCACACACAGTTTTAGATATGAGAAGTAAGACATTTTTTGGGAGGAGTTTATGAGTCTTTTTGGGACAGCATCTGGGATTTCTGGAAGTATTGAAGTCGTTTGCGGCCCCATGTTTTCAGGAAAAACAGAAGAATTAATACGTCGAGTGAAAAGAGCGCAGATTGCTCGTCTGAAAGTTCAAATTTTTAAACCCGCCATAGACAATCGATACCATGAAACAGAGGTGGTATCTCATTCGGCACTTTCAACTCCTGCAATTGCAGTTGGAAGTTCGATTGAAATATTACAAAAAGTTTTTGATTCAACCAGAGTTGTCGCCATTGATGAAGTTCAATTTTTTGATGAAAATATTTCGATTGTCGTTGAAAAACTTGCTCGTCGAGGTGTGCGAGTTATAGTCGCTGGATTAGATCAGGATTTCATGGGCAAACCGTTCGGTCCTATGGCCGCACTCCTGGCCATTGCTGATAACGTTAATAAAATTCATGCAATTTGTACTGTCTGCGGGGCTCCTGCAACTAAAACATTCAGGAAAGATCCAAAAGAAAGTGCTCAAGTCTTAGTTGGTGAGATGGATCTCTATGAAGCTCGCTGCCGCTCTCACGCTGATTTTTTTGGTGAAGATCAAGATCAATTAGCCTTCTTCGTTAATTTAAATAGTACGAGTGATAAAAATCAAAATCTATAGTACACTTTAAGCAATATCCACCCCTAAATTTAGGATTTTAGGATGAGTGCTTCAAAAACTATTGGTATTTTTATTTCTGAAGAGTCTATTCAAAAAAGAGTAAAAGAGATCGCTCTTGAAATTAACCGCGATTATCAAAATAAAGAAATTGTATTGGTCTGTGTTCTAAACGGATCATTTATTTTTTGTGCTGATTTAATTCGCCAGATAAAACTACCAGTTCAAGTCGAAATGGTTTCACTCAGCTCCTATGAGGGTACACAGAGCTCTGGTGAGGTTTGCTTTAGATTAGATGTGAAGCAATCATTAGTAGGCAAGCATGTCATCATTATCGAAGATATTGTTGATACTGGTTTAACAATAAGTTTTTTGCTCAAGCATATGAGTTTAAAAAATCTAGCAAGTTTAAAGTTGTGCTCACTTCTATTAAAGCGTGCTCGTTTACAAATTCCAATCACTATCGACTATTTGGGATTTGATATTGAGGATAATTTTGTTATTGGTTACGGACTAGACTTCGATGGTCGTTTTCGCGAACTTCCCTACATTGGAGTTTATGGTGAATAATATTTCTATGGCTTCCGCTTTAGGTTCAGTGCGAGTTGATCTTCTAGGTGGCACACTTGATCTTAATCCCATTAATGTCATACTTCCCAATGTAGTCACCCTTAATCTTGCGACTTCGCTAAAAGCTAAAGTGAAGGTCAGTAAAATTGATTTTGATGGAGTTGAAATTATTTCTCGGGATTATAATTCTACCGATCGCTTTGCTTCAAAAGATTTTACAAAAGAAAATCTTCAAAACGGCTTTTTTGGAAATCTTAATTTTATCGCTCAAATTTTAAGTTTGTTTAATTTAAAATCAAATATTTTATTAGAACTTGAATCCGGTTCTCCACCGGGGGCAGGTCTTGGTGGCTCTAGTGCCATGGGAGTAACTTGTTACTCGGCCCTTGCCAAATTTGTGGGTCAGAGTTTCGATAGAGTTGAAGCTATTCAAAAAGTTAACTCTCTGGAAGCTCGCATTCTCGATTGTGGACCTGCTGGTTATCAGGACTATTATCCTGCTTTATTTGGCGGAGTTTTAGGCTTAATCGCCGAGCCAGGCAAAGTGGTTGTCGAGCAACTTTATACAGACGAGCTGAAAGCCGTTTTAGAGTCCCATCTTACTTTAGTTTATAGTAACGAAACGAGAAATTCCGGAATTAATAATTGGGAAGTCTACAAGGCTTTTTTTAACAAAGACCAAGCGGTAAGAGCTGGGTTGGCTGAAATAGCAAATCTTTCAAATCAGGCCCTCCAAAATATTCGCCAGAGAAAATTTGTGGAGCTGATTAATTTGATTGCCCTTGAAGGTGATGAGCGCCGTAAGTTGTTTCCAGGAATTTTAACTCCCACTATGGCCGCCTTACATGCAGAATTAAAAAGTGAAGGAAGCCAATTAGGAATGAAAATATGTGGAGCTGGAGGGGGAGGATGTTTTTTAATAACCCACAGTCCTTCGGATATAAAACAAATTGAGACAATCGTTAATAAATATCACATGAAAAAATTGGACTTCTTTGTCGAGAAACCACTTTAGGGATGATGCTCATGGATAGTAAAAATATCGGTAGTCTTAGTATGAAAGGTGGAAGAAATGATAATTTTTATTTCTGCTTGATTGAATATTATCCCGAGAGTGAGCGATGGTTTTTAAAATCACTTCTACCTGTCAAAGATGAGGAAGCTCATGACAGTGACGATGCGATTCGCGCCTGGATTCATAATTTTGGGGTTAAGCAGCTCGTTGTCGATTTTCCTCTTTCACGTGCAGCTTGTAATGAGTGCGAGCTAGAATGCCCTGGGGCCCTTCATTGCCCGGTGGAAAAAGTTGTCTCTGTGAGAGAGCGCATAAAAAATTTATTAAATGAAGACTTAAAACTCATTAATTCAAATCCAAAAAAATATGAACAAGAAAGAAATAAGGCCGATGAAATTGTTTATAGTCGGGATATCTTTGAAAAAGAAACCTCGCACCATCTCTTGTCTCGATCTTTTAAGCGTCGCTTGAAAAAAGGTTTTCTTCCTTACTGGAATCGTGCTTTAGATTTTTGGGTTTGGAAATATTATTATGATCAATTACTAGACACCTTTAATGTCTCTTTTGATTCCTTTGGAAATACTTCACTCATGATTCTTTCGCGCTTTAGTTATATCAAGCGCCATTTCCCTCAAAAAACGGAACTATTTGAAGCTAATGCTCAAATTATTTTGATAGAGCTTTTGAGATCTAAAATAATACTAAAGAAAGATTTAGATTTGCTTTTTGATCTCGATCTTGGATTGGAAGTGCGACTTGAGACTATTAAAAAAATTGAAGAGAAACTCAATATTTTTATTTATAATAACGATCTGGAGATTCTGGTAAAAAGCCCTAGGGCATTTGATTCATTTCTTTTAGCTCTTGCTGGACAAAATGTTTTACAAGAAAAAAATCGAGTGCTACCGGACTGGACTGGACCTCTCGATACCAAATTTATCATTCCCAATTTTATATAATTACCAAAATCTAGATTTGTTGAAGTCTAAAAGCAGTGCTATTTTGATTCTTTGGTAATGGGTCCAATAGCCTTGAAACATAGGCCGTAGAGCAAAGCAGGGATGATGGCGGCATACACTTTAGTGGCAATCATGAGCACGCAAGAGACAGTGGCCATAAAGGTGTAGAAGCGAACATATTTGATAGCAAATTTTTTTGATTTACAAAAAAGAAAATAAATAATTAGATGGGCGACAAGAAACAGCATGAGTGAAAAAGTTAAGGTTTGAATTAAGACTTGATAGATTTGTACCTGAAAATCTGGAGAGCTCACCACTGCTTTAATACTTTTAGTGAATTTGTCGTAGTTAGTGACTTCAAAATAAGACCAGAGTGAAAGTCCCAGATCTAAGAGAAAACACAATAGGGCAATAGAGAGCTTGTTTTTGACTAACCTATTAATCATCTAATTTGATTCTTCGACAATACCGCCGTCTTTGCCATAGGTAATAACAAGTTCTTTGGTTTTATCGTTGAGAGCTTTAGTTACAAAATTCGTATCCTGTATCGCTTGGAGTTCAGCTTCACTCATCACGCCTGATTCCTTACCCAGCAGATAGATTTCTCCAAAAGCCAATTGGTGAGTCGTGGCATTTTTTCCAATGAGGATTAATTTGTAAGCGCATGTTAATAATTCCCAGTGGGGAAGATATTCGCTAAGGGATCCTGCCTTAACTTTTAGATTGTAGCTGTTACCATCACTTTTAGTTAGAAAAGTTTGAGGGTAACGAATAGATTCTTTTCTGGAGCCATAATAATTAAAATGACAGCTCATTACTGCTTGCCAGTCTGTCATTTCTAGGTTGTTCGCAATTAGTTTTCCATTAATGAGGGGAGCTTTGTATCTGACGATCTCAGCACGAAGAACTCCTGAGGAAAATACTAAAATCAGAGTAAAAAGGATGGTTATTTTTTTCATCTCACAAGTATAGAGTTGATTTTATTTTTTGAGTAGCTTTATTTTAGGCCTCTGCCATAATTATGATATGAAGCGTATTTTTTTAATTCTTCTTGTCACTTTAATCTTTACAAGTATTGGACTTTATTTCAGGCCAAGTTATTTTGTGATTGGTCAATTGGATTGGTTTAACGTGATGACCAAAGGATATTTCGTAGGTTCATTGCCAAAATTTTTCTCACAAGGTTTTATAGATGAATCCTTTTATTTCGTCATGAAATTTACTGCAGGGGGAATTGTTGTGGGCTTTTTGATATCCATGGTACTAGGGAAAAAAAGTAGTAAAAAACGCGCGGGCAAAAAAAAATAATTTTGATTGAATTTTTTTTAATCGTCGTAATTGCCTCTCTGAAGTTTGCGAGCGACATCTTTTTCTTTTTCAGAATCCCTTTTATCGTGAGCTTTTTTTCCTTTGGCCAAGGCAAACTCTAATTTAATTTTTGAATCTTTAAAATACATTTTAGTAACGACTAAGACTAAGTTTTGAGTTTTCATCTCGTGATAAATTTTTACAATTTCCGAATGATTTAAGAGAAGTTTTTTAACTCTTTGCTCTTGGTGATTGTTGATATTTCCAAAACTGTAATGGGGAATATTAACATTATAGGCCCAGACTTCTTCGTTATTATCAATGGCTACATAAGAATCATTAAGGGTGACTTTGCCCTGGCGAAGGACTTTTACTTCAGTGCCTTGTAAAACTATTCCTGCCTCAAATTTTTCTTTTAAGGTGAAATCAAAGCTCGCTCTTTTATTAGTTCCAATTATTTTTATGCCCATAATTTTAAAAATTAAATTTAATCCCAAAGCTAGCAGCAAGCACATATCCATCGATATAGTATCCGCCTGCTCCAATTTTATTTCCGGCCGTGCCATCTTCTTGACCCGCAGTTTTAATGACACGTTTTTTTTCTAGTTGCTGATACTGCAGTGACGATCCTAAATTAACATCTTTTGACCAAATAACAATACGGTATTGTAAACCAGTGCTTAAAATATAAGTATTTGAATCAATTGAATTACCACTGCCGCTAAAATCTCCTTCTAAGGGAGTCATACGATAACCTAATCCTATCGAAGTGCTCCAGCGATTAGTTAATGCCAGTTTTGCCCCAATGCGTGGATTAAGGGTATTGCGGATTCTTAGACTTTCAAAGTTATTACTGGAGACTATAGCACCTCCAGTTTTTATAATATGAATCAGCGGCGGTTTGTAACCACTCCAGAGTTGATATTCAAGCCCTGAGAAAATTTCTAGCGATCCAAAATCAAAACTTCCACCTAAGCGAAAAGTGTGAGGATCATAAAAAATCATCGAGTCGATATTAGATTCAAAAATAGGTAGATCAGGATTAGTGATTTCTCCAGATATACTAGCATGTAGATTTGATTTCATTTCTTGCTGGTAAGCCAAATAAATTTTAGATCGCTCAATTTTTTTAATAATAGAGGCGATGATGCCTAGCGAAGGATCAATCTTAGAGCGGGCTTTGGCCCAAGAACCAATAGAATTTCCCCCGAGACTTAAATTAGAATTGATGGCAGCGGAGGCTTGAAATCCAATTGTGGTTCCTATTGACCAAGCGAGTTCATCACTTTGTTTGTGAGCAAAATTTAAATAGGCATTGGTTCGTTGGTAGCGCGAGTGATACATTACATACTCTGGCAAAAAAGGATCCCCAGAATTAGTTTCCATTAAATGACCAATGGGCAGATAAATGGATATTCCTAAAGTTCCTAAATGCTCATAGCCGATGGGAAGTGCAAAGTGCAATCCTCCTCCGTAGAATTTTTGATAATCCGTGGAGACCGAACCTGTGCTTGTGGAGCTGGAGTTGGTGGTATTGGTTTTTGTGACATTACTAATGGGAGCAAAATGAGTAGCAGTGGAGCTTGCCTGCATAAGGATATTGACTTTGTCAGAAAATCCTAAAACAGCTGGCACGTAATAATTATTGCTGGGATCAAATGCATCGAGATTGGCTTGATTTCCAATGGCAGCCGTAGAAAAACTAGCACCAAAAAATTCCGGATAACTCGCCAAAGAGACGCTACTATAAAAAGAAATGATAATTAAAAATATTCTCATATTGAAAGCTTCCGATATAGTTTTAGCACTTGCTCTAAGCTTAAGGCTTCAGCACGAATCGTGGTAGAAATGCCTAAGGCTTGAAAACTTTCTTGGATTTTCTCAATTGAGTAATAGCTTTTTAAAACTCCACCAAGCTGTTTTCTTTTTTGAGAAAACATATGACGTAAAAATTTCTCTAATTCTCTAAATTCAGATAGTGGCACCAATGGGACCTCACGCCTGATCATCGTCAGCACTGCTGAATCCACTTTTGGGGGAGGAGCGAATGCCCCGGGAGGAACTTTAGCTAAAAGATTGCACTCGAAAAAAGTTTGAGACAATACTAATAGTGAACTCATGAAATTTTTGGTCGTCGCAAATGGAAAAACTTTATCGGCCACTTCTTTTTGAAACATTAGAGTCATATATTTTATTTCAAAAGCTTGCAAAAAATTAATTAAAAGTGGCGAGGCTATGTTATAAGGAAGATTGGAGACCAGCCAAATATTTTTATCTTCAATTTTTTTTTCTTCAAAAAAATTTTTAAGATTAACCTGCAAGGCATCGGTCATGGTTACTTGATCGGGCTTTATAAATTGTTCTAGGTATTCATTAAAACGTGTATCTTTTTCAATAACAAATAAAGGTTGAGGCAATAGCGCTAAATGCTCAGTGAGAATTCCAGGGCCTGGGCCTACTTCAATTATGGCTTGAGCTCTATCTTTAAAGTCAGAACAAATTTTATTAATAACACCTTGATCCCGCAAGAAATGTTGGCCTAAAGATTTATCGGCAAAAGGCAATTCAAGTTTGCTCATTTTTGCCTCCTTTGATTTGCTTTCTTTTTTGTTCTAGCTTTTTACTTTTGGAGACAAATTGATTTTTGGCATCTAGTAAAAGACATTCGGGAAAACTCAGAGCAGTCTCATAAGTTCTAAAAGCATAATTAGCAATCATCGCCCCATTGTCTGTGCAGTATTTCGGAGCTACAAAATGCACACTTGAAAAACTCTTCTCCATCCTCAATCTTAGAGCTGAGTTGCAAGCAACACCACCACCAACGACAATTGGTAGATCATGACCTAGTTTTGAAAAAGCGATATCTAAGGCCGCTTGAGCCTTGCGGGCTAAGGCTTCAACGATGGCATACTGATAAGAAGCACAAACATCTTCCATTTTAAAATTATGATCGGGGTGCTCTTCTAGAAAATTTCGTAATGATGTTTTCACTCCGGAAAAACTTAAAGTGGCGTCACCTGAATCGAGCATCGAAATAGGGAAAATGTATTTTTTATGATCGCCTGATTTTGCCATTTCATCTATGATTTTTCCTGCCGGATAACCAAGGCCCAAAAGTTTTCCTCCTTTATCAAAAGCTTCACCGGCCGCATCGTCAATAGAATTTCCAATGAGCTCAAAGTCCGTGGGGGAGCGAACAATTAAATATAAGCTATGACCACCACTAACAAGCATGCCCAAATAAGGATAAGCCACTTCGGCCGTTAGGTGAATAGCTTCCAGATGAGCATAGAGGTGATTGACGGAAGCCATAGGAAGTTCGTGTATGAGCGCAATGGTTTTAGCGCAATTAATTCCAGTAAGCAGTGGACCTAATAAACCTGGGTGAGTGGTAACTGCAACCAAGTTGAGATCGGCTAGAGTTATAGCGGCAGCTTTGAGAGTGCTCTTTAGCAGTGGAGAAATTTTTTCCAGATGGTTTCTGGCAGCAATTTCTGGAACAACCCCTCCCCATTTTTGCAAGATTAGCTCTTGAGAAAATGATTGATGGGCTAATAGCTCGGGCTTTTTAGTTAGGTCTTCAGGATAGCCTTTTAAAATGGCAATCGAAGTGTCATCACAGCTGGTTTCAATTCCTAAAATTAACTTTTCTTTCATTTGATCTATTTTGTTTTTTTCACATGATACCCGATCTTAGTGTCTTTAGTAAACATTCCTCTATGGTTTTGATGAGTAATTTTGTCGACTTCTTATAGAAGGTGCATGAAAAAAATGCCCTATTCTAAGTTTGATCTTTTTTAAAAGTTATGTCCTAATAAACTATAAATATTAAAATCTTATCTATTAATTGAGGTGATTGTCATGAACGATAAAGCGTATCTAAAAAATTTAAAGTTTATTGTTACATTTTTAGAACTAGAAATGCAAAAAGTTAAGAAGACGGTTGATAATCCAACAGACAAACTATTGCGGATTAGAAAACTAGAAAGCCAAAAAGATGCCATCATTAAAATGATTAATGAAAAAATTGTTACTCAAACGATGATCAAGGAGGAGAAAGTTTCTCATAAAAAGTCGACTAAAAAAGTCACGAAAAAAACTGCTCCAAAAGAAGTCAAAAAAACGGCTAAAAAAGCAGCAAAGAAAACAGCAAAGAAAAAATAAGTTAATCCCCTACAGCGTTATTCCAAAAAAAGCCTCCATAATTGGAGGCTTTTTTTATCTTCCCATAGAAATAATTAGAGTAAGCCTAAAATTTTTCATAGAGCAACTATTCCCTTAGTGCTATATTTTTTCCATGAATAAAATTTTTCCACCATTTCTTTGCTCGATCTTACTCGCCAGCTGCAGCAACGTGGAAGTGTATCCTTTAAAATCTTTTTTAGTGCTCAATCCCACTGGCCTTAGCAAACAATCCACGGCACTCTTAAAAGAGAGTGCACTCGATGAGCGTATTCCCAGTGAAAAAGATAAAAAAGCCTATTATGACGAGCTTATTTTTTCTGATCCCTACCGTCAGTATTTACTTTTAGAGTGCGTACAGCTTTTACAAAAGGAGCAGGCCCTCATCCTAGATGCTCCCATTTATACCAGCATTCCAAAGTGGAATAATTTTGAAAGTTTTTATGAAATGGTTTTTAGTTTTCAAGCTCTCATAAATAACACTTCCACAGAAAGTACGATGGACTGTGATCTGGCAGTCAATGCCAAAAAAGAAGTTAAAGAGTATCAAATTAAAAAATATAATTTAAGCCTAATTAAAAGAGATTTGATTCTCTAATCGCCAGTTTTTTAAATCGCCGGACAACTCATCTTTTTAAATTTTTGAGAGAACACTTTCTCATTGAGTATTTTAGAGTCTTTTCCATACCACTCTGGAGCCTGCTCGGAGGTGTGGCAAATGAGACAACGACTCTTTAGTGCAGCATTTTTTTGCTCAGTAGTTTGTGGCAAGTCTGAATTGAAAGGATGTTCATCATGAAGATTATGGCAATTGAGGCATTGAACATTGGCAAAATTAGATTTTACTCCTGAATTTTTATCAAATTCCATCCATTTTTTAGATACTGCTAAAATCTTTTTAGGCTCTAGTTCTCTTACCGATTTAATATCGGAGCTCATCGCATGGACTTGATTCCAATAATCGATAATCGGCTTGCCTTTAAAACTAATCATGTTTTTGGCCGCCGTAAATCCCTTGGGATCATTTAAGCCTAACGAGTGGCATTTTATGCAAGTAAGATTGTTTTGCTCATGGGAATTCATCAGTGTGGTGTAGGCAATCGAGTGAGGAGTGCCTTGCCAGAAATTCCCTTGAGCCTTATGGCATTCAATACAACTAAATGCCGATTTGTATTTTTTTACTGGCGCGTTGGCAATTGGAGTGGGATTCATATGAGATTGCTCTTCAATTTGCAACTTTTCCATCTGAGCTTTATGATCATCGATAAATTTTCTAAATGGATTTGGATTTAAATTCTTCTCTAGTTCATCGCGCACCTCATGAAGCACGTAAGTATCACTTGCTTTTTTATCGAGAGTATTAATTTCAATATCACCAACGTAATGATTTTTTGACAAAGTTTGAACAATTTTTACGTCTCCCACATCTCGAGAGTAACGAAGAAAGCTCTGAGAGTGAGCACCAATAATCCAGTCTATAAATGGGTATTTGGTGGCCAGGGCTTCATCTGGATCAAAGCCTGCATGAGAGAGAACAATTAAGCGCTGAAAGGGATCATGGGGATTATAACCGTTAGCTTTTAATTCTTCGATAACTTTGGGAAGTGTTGCCGTCACATCACTAAAAAGATCACTAAATTGATTATTAAAGACATCGGGAGCGACAAAGCCCACTAAAAAAATTTTTGTTTTCTGGCGCTCAATGATGGCAAAACGCTTATGTTTGATAAGATTTTCATCTTTAAGATTAGAGATGAGAAATTCAAACTTTCTTGTATTTGCAAGATTTATTAAAAATTCTAATCCCATGGCAAAGTCTTGATCCCCTGGAACGAAATACTTTAATCCTATCTGATCGAGCCCTAAGGCCAAGTTATTAGCGGCAAAGGAGAGCGAATCTTTCATGGTTGAAGGAATGGCAGAGGATGGAAACAAGGTGTCTCCCGTATCGACATAAAACACCTCGCCTTTATCTGAGATTTTTTGAAAAAGCCCTGCTACTTGTGGGAGTCCTCCCAAAGGAAAATTACGACATCCACAAGGATGAGTTTCTCCACTTAAGTTATGTGAAAAAACTAATGAGAATTGACTACTTTTAGAGATTGGCTTTAGTGATTGCGACTGGTCAAACTTTGCAATAAAAAATGAGCACGAGCAAAGCAGTAATAAAAAGAGCACTGTCACATTTTTCATTAATTTATAACCTTAGATTTTTGATTTAAGCTTAGCGCCTTCTTGAGCTTCTTTGCTTTTAGGGAAGCGAGTAATAAGTTCATCAAGAGATTGTCTAGCCTCTTCTTTTGATTTTAATTGCAAAAAAGATTTAGCTAAATTTAAAAGTGATGAAGCGCCAAAGCCCGATTCAGGATTTTCCGAGAAGAGTTTTGAAAAATAGATTTTTGCCTCGTCGTAGCTTTTATTGCGGTATTCAATCATTCCTAGATAATAATAGGCTGTCTCTTTTTCTTTCTTTTTTATTTTTTTATTTTCCAAAATTTGTAATAGATCTGCTTTAGCCGCTTCTAAATCTCTAGCTCTATACTTAGCAATCGCATCTTTTAGAGTAGCAACTTCCTCGCTATTATTTTCTTTTTTTTTAGCTTTTGTTGCCACTGGCTCTTGGCTTTTTTGTTCACTTAAACTTTTGAGTGATTTGATAACTTCTTCGATATATTTACTTTGCTCTTGAACTTTTTCATTTAGGGCACGAATAAATTCAGTTTGTTTTTTATTTGTTTCTTCTAGTCCCGCTAGTCTTTCTTTTAAAAGTGAAGCATCTTTAATTTCTTGTTGCCTATTATGACTGCTTTCTTCAAATTCCCCACTAAGTTTTGCGACTTGTTCTTCAAGTGCAGTAAAGCGAGAGTTGGCATTAGCGGTACTTTTTTGGGTTTGCGCCACTTGTTCATTTAAACTGTCGACGGTTTTTTCTCGACGAATATCTTCTTGAGTTTTACAAGCTGTCAGGGAAATCAGTAGTGCAAAAAGTATAGGTGTGAGCGATTTCATAAGCATTATCCTCTAATATTTAAGAGTCGAATTTATACTTACAAATTTTCTAATGTCTTC
>CANFNL010000084.1 GCA_947448205.1 Bacteriovoracaceae bacterium | reverse complement strand
TGTTGATCCATGCTGATCCTCGTCATTGCCATAATTTCCCCGCTTGTTTTGAAGCGTGAAATATAGATTAATAATGAGGATTTTGCGTGTTTATGACTGGCAGTGTTTAAATATCATTTGGGTGGTAGGTTTTGGCCATCATTTTCCACTTTAGGCAGTTTTATAATAAAACAGGTGTTTGGACATTGATTATCTATGTAGAATTGACCATTGTGGGATTCAATAATATCTTTTGAAATACTCAAACCAAGCCCTGTGCCAATTCCAACAGCTTTTGTCGTAAAAAAAGGTTGAAAAATTTTATCTTGAATTATTTGTGGAATTCCATTGCCACAATCCATGATTTTAATTATCACATTATTCTCATCGGTATCTATAGAATATTTAATCCACGCATTTTCCATTCCACTAATAGCATCGATTGAATTTCCAATAAGATTCATAAATACTTGAGACAATGAAACGGGTTGACATGAAATGTTCAATTGCAAATTACCTTCAATTGAAAAATCAATCTGAGATGATTTCATTTTCTCAGAATTTAATTCAATAGCACAAGAGAGAACTTCTTCAATGGTAGCGTTACTATAAGGGGCCTCAGATCCATCGCGAGAAATATGTTTCAAATTTTTAACAATTTTTGCAACTCTATTGGACATCCTAAAGATCTTATCAAGTTTTTCTTGGGTGTCCTTAAAATCATCTAAAGTCTCTGACTTTTCAATTGAATTATTTATTTTTTTCATTAAAATTTTAGAGCAACTTAATATGACAGTTAATGGATTATTTATTTCATGAGCAACACCTGCTGCTAATTCACCAAGAGCTGCTAGTTTGGAGTTATTAAGTGCTGCTTCATTTTGCTCATTAATAATATTTTGCATTTTGACTCTTTCAGTTTGGTCAATGCTTGCAATAATAATAATTTTACCGTTATCAATTTTTTGAAAGTGAGAGTTTACGAAATGTTCATTGTGATTAATTTGTATCATATAGTCTGATTGAGCATTTATCATGTTGGAATTAATAAACAGCTTGAAATCATCATTTAATTTTGAAGATGAATCTCCATCAATTTCACCCAACTTTTTCCCAAAAAAATCTTCTCTAGCACGGTTAGTAAATTTTATAAAATTTTCATTCACACCTAAATAATTTAGGTCTCTATCAAACCATGCAACAAGTCCTGGAAGACCCTCAATTAATAATTTAAAATCATTTTTTGCATTTTTTTCAATTGTTTTTGTCAGCAGGAATGATTTTTTTAAACTCACATCTAGTGTATTATTAATCCGCTCTATTTGTTGATCATAGTCATGGTAGGCATTGGAGATCATTTTAAGAAAGATTTTAAAATCATCAACTTTATCCATTGAATCAAGATTGCTCTTTTTAAGCTGTCTCAAAAGCGTTTTATGGAATTCAGTCATCAGAATCTTCCCAAAAAATTGCCTGAGTTAAGGTTTGATTTTGCAATCTACACTTTGAATTTTGTGTTGAAGATAATTCACCATAAGAATAAAAACCTGACTGATAAACTTTTCCTGGTAAATCTTTAAAACCAAGAAGTTCTTCTTCGATTTTTTGTCCCAAGGCTAATCTGCGACCTACGCAAGAAATAACTAATGAAAAAACATTAATATTTTTTTTGCTTATCTTATCTAGAGACAAAAGAAGTATTTTTACATTTTCTTCAGCAGCTGCCAGTAGATCTTTATCAGTTGATTTCATAAGATCAATTTTGGCATACAATGGAATGCTGCCAGCAAAAGTAAGTGATTTTTTTTCTTGATCAATGGCAAGCAATGTTCTAACTACATTTTCTTTTGGAACTAATAAATTGTTTTGATCGAGAACATTTAGTGGGAAGTGTAGTCCTGAAGATGGAAGCTTTTCTGATTCATTTCCAAGATATTCTTTATAAAATTCCAAAGCTGCTCGATTATCAATTTCAAAAATAACATTACCTTCAGCTTTTGTGATCACATGCTCAAAACCAAAACGCTTCCATCCACCATGAGCTGTAACCTCCATCGAGATATGCTCTTTAAGTACTATTGCAACTAATTTTTTTGAGATTATTTTACATTTTGAGATTACAAAGGTTTCTTTAAAATTTGCATCATCTCCGGCAAGGCCTCCAACAATTGGACAAGTTATTTTTAATTGAGATTTAAGTCCTTCTGAAAATTTATCTCCATCCAAATTTAGGCCATCTGAAAAAATAATCACACCACTAACACTTTTGCTGTTAGTAATTATTTTACCTAACTCTAGACCTACTTGTAAGGAATCTTTATTGGATAATTCACATTCAATAAGTTCAAATTGATTTGAATGACTAAATTTAATAAAATTGATTATCATATGTTTATCGTAAATGATATCTTCATGAACTTGACCTGCACCTCCACAACCCGTAATTTTAGCATTTGGAAATTTAGCCTGAATTTGATTTAATAACTTTTGATTGTGAGTTGGGTGATTATGAAAAAAACATAAAATTAGTAATTCATCTTCAGAATTAAAATTACCCGAATAAATATAATCATCTTCAATGGCTAATATTGCTTGTTCAATTAACACTGCACTTCCTTTATGTACGACTTTCATGCTTTTCGGCGGATTCATCAGCTTGCTTAATTATAAATACAATAAATTAAGTAGAGAAAAAATTAATCATTTTAAGGCACTTTTTTGCCGAAAATTTTAGCAGCGACTTAAGTAGCATCAAATTTTATAATCAATAAAATACGTATTTTATGATTAAGGGGTTATTGTGGAGCTATCCTATCAACTACATTTTATAAATGATCAAACAGCTAACTTAGTAATAGAATCGGCAATTAAACAGGCAAATCAACTTGGTCTAAAAATTTGCATTTGTGTCTTAGACCCCTCTGGTAGAATGAAAGCTTTTCGTGCCATGGATGATGCCGCCAATATTGCCTACGAAGCATGTATCAAAAAAGCAAAAACAGCGGTTGGATTTGGATTACCAACTGGAAAAGCTTGGTATGATTTTATTAAGAATGATCCTATCATGTTAGCTGGGGCTCAACATTTACCAGATTTTATTTTATTGGGTGG
This sequence comes from Bacteriovoracaceae bacterium, assembly GCA_947448205.1. Lineage (GTDB taxonomy): Bacteria > Bdellovibrionota > Bacteriovoracia > Bacteriovoracales > Bacteriovoracaceae > Bacteriovorax. The sequence goes on along the minus strand of CANFNL010000084.1, from coordinate 8,989 downwards.
AGGTTCACCTATCTATCATAACGACAAGTTAATTGGAGCTATCGGAATAAGTGGTGGCCACTATGAACAAGATGAAAAATGCGTACAGGCTGCATTGGAATGTTTAAAAAAAAATGAATGAAAAAGCAAAATTAAATAAACTAGACTCTGTCTCTTCTGCACTTAGGCAGTTAAAGCCAATGGTAAGCAAGCTTCTTCAGTCTGCATCATTGCCTGATTTGATTGAGGCTATTTTTGAATTTCTTAATAATGATTTCAATTTCAAGTCAACTGGATTTTATTTTATTAATCCAAAAAACCAAAAATTAGAATTGCTGTTGGCCCACGGGCTAAGTGAGCAAGAAAGGCTCGAAGCAGAATCGACAGCAATGGACAGACACCCAGGGTGGGTTATCAAAAATAAAAAAACTTACATCTCTCAATCTGAAATTGCTCAAGAGGGAGCTGGCTTTCAGAAGCGTTTAAATCTTGTTTCAAGACTATATAGCCCAATTATTTATCGAAATATTTGTATTGGAACAATTGGTATCGCATCCGATGAGAGTAATGCTTTTGATGAAAACCATATCGCTTTTATAGAATTTCTTTGTGAAATCACCGCAGTTGCCTATGAAAATATAATGATTTTAAAAGAAATTCAAGAAAGCAAAGAGCGCATGGACATGGCAATTGAATCTTTGAAGTTTGGGATTTGGGACTGGGACTTCGAAAAGAATATTCTTATATGGGATGACTACATGTATTCTTTGTACGATCATAAAAAAGAAAATTTTAACGGTGCTTACGAAGCTTTTGAAAAAACGCTTCACCCGGATGATATACCAAGAGTAAAAATGGAATTAGAAAATTGTTTTAATGAAAAAAGCAATTTCAGATCAGAATTTAAAATTCTTACTCAAAATGGCGAAGTAAGAAAAATCTCAGCGAGTGCTAAATGCATCTACTCTCCAAATGGTAAAATTCTAAGACTTGTTGGTGCTAATTGGGATGTAACAGACTTAAGAGATAATGAAATAAGGCTTATCCAAGCATCTAAAATGTCAAGCTTAGGAGAAATGTCTGCAGGAATTGCTCATGAAGTAAATAATCCATTATGTATAATCAAAGCAAATGCTTCTCGGATAAAAACAGCAATGAGTTCAGAAAATTTTGATGTAGAAGGAATTATTAAGTATATAAATTCAATCGACAAAACAGTTGAGCGAATTGTAAAAATTATTGATGGACTAAGAAATTTTTCAAGAGAGGCCAGTGATGATTCATTTGAAATGACATCTCTTTCAAATATAATAAACGAAACATTATCTTTGTGCGCTTATCGCTTTGAAGTTGAAAAAGTAGAGCTAAAAATTAATTCAATTTGCGATAAAGCACAAATTGAATGCAGACCATCCCAAATTCAACAAGTCCTAGTTAATATCCTTAGCAATGCCCTTGATGCTCTCAAGGATAGAGAATTAAAATGGGTGGAAGTTTCAACAGTTGATTTAGGAGACTTTATTTCAATTTTAATTACAGACAGCGGAGATGGCATTCCCCCTGCCATTAGAAATAAAGTTTTAAATCCATTTTTCACCACAAAGGAAATCGGCAAAGGAACTGGATTAGGACTTAGTATTTCAAGTGGAATTATCAACTCACACAATGGTACTCTCATCATTGATGAAACTTGCTTGAATACTAGATTTGTCATTACACTTCCTAAAAATCATTTAAAGTGATTTAAGCCGCTGGAATAAATTTAACCTTAGATAAGACAAGATAAAAAAATACAAAGGCTTGACGGAATAATAAATTTTATTTATCAAAAAGAATTTTAATAAATAACCTAATTAAAAATACACTCCATCCGATTAATTTAAATTAAAATATGATAGAGCTTAAAACCCTGGCAACTTTATGAAGAAAAAAATTCTCTACGCTGAAGATAATGAAGATGTTAGAGAAATATTTTCATTAAAGATTCAACAAATTACCGACCTAGAAATTGAACAGGTCGCTTCAGGACAAGAAGCAGTTGCTCGTCTTAAAAATGATGCGACACAGTTTTGTTTAGTCATTAGCGATATGCAGATGATAAATGGCACGGGTAAAGATATTTATGATTTTATGATGATATCAAAAACTCTACTTCCCTTTATATTGATGTCAGGTGAAGGAAATTCCGTTATTAAAAAATTTTCGAATTTCTATGAAAGTAATAAATATAATAAAGTAATGGATAAACCACCGGCAAAGGGGCAACTCGAAGAATCATTGGAATTTTTAAAATTTATTGATCTCGATCGAGCCAATTTACTCGAAAAGGAATTTATCCCAATTCGTATCAATCTACTTTACCGTGGTAAATTTGCACCCTCTGATATTTTTCTGCAACTATCTCCTAACAAATATGTTCATCTCTACAATAAGGGAGACAACCTTTCTAATTCAGACATTCTAAAATATGAAAATAAAAATGTTGAAGTCATATATGTAAAAAATGATCAATTTGGTGTTTTTGTGGACTCTTATGTAGAAATTATCAGCGATGTCATCAGACATGAAAAAAAAGGTGTACTCCCCTCAAGTCTACAAGTTCATTTTGAAGTTCACGAATTGATTCATCAACAACTTTTGTCAATAGGACTTTCTCCAGCGAGCGTTGAGCTTTCAAAGAAGACAGTTTACTCAACTATCTCATCAATCGAATCAGAGCCCAATTTACTAAATATTATTTTAAAAGTTGCCAATAATGCTGATTGGCTATACGAACATAGTCTCTTGCTTGCCTTCTTGTCTTCTATGATTCTCTCCAAACTTGAATGGTCTTCAAAAGACACACTTTATAAAGTTACAATAGCTGCATTCTTTCATGATATTGTATTGAAAAACGACGAAGAAGCTAAGAAATTAGAACTTAGTTTGATGAATAAAACTGGCGAAGAAATAAAAAATTTAGATCCAAAATTTTTTGAACATCCACTAGATTCCTCTCAATATATTCATGATTTTAGACTAATTCCACCCGATTCAAATACTATAATTGCTCTCAGTCATGAAAAACCAGATGGTACTGGATTTCCCAATGGACTTACGGCCTATCAAACATTTCCCTTGGCCTGTGTCATGAATACTGCACACGCCTTTTTGAATGAATTATATCTTCATGGTTTTACAAAACAATCGATAGTAAAAGCTCTAATTAAAATGGAACCTACTTATTCGCAGGGGCATTATCAAAATCCATTTGAGCAATTAAAAAAAATATTCAAATAAATATTTGGTAATAATTTAAATAATAATTAAGTCAATTTAATTGAAAATTCCATTGCCGTGTGATTATCAATAAGAGTGCATTTAATTTGTCCACTATGACCTTCGATTATTTTTTTGCATAACCAAAGCCCAATTCCTGTACCCGCTTCGCCCTTGGTAGTGTACATCGGTTCGAACATTTTAATTGAATCTGCATTGGAAATAGAACCTGAATCAATAACAGTAAAAATGGTTTCCACTTCATTTTGATAAACTTTTATTTTTATCCACTTTTCCTCTAAAGCTGAAATCGCATCTATGCTGTTAAATATCAAATTGATTAATACTTGCTTAATTTGAGTGGCATTACATTCAATGGCCATTAAATTATCAGGAACTTCTAAACTGTACTTTATATTTTGATTTTCAATTTTAATTTTACAGTTATTGATTGTTTCATCAATAAGCTCATTAACTAAAACGCCAACAATTTGATTCGAATCACCTTGAAGCAAAGATTTCGTAGAATTAATTATTGATAAAATCTCTGCTAATGCTTTTTCAATTTTTTTTGAAAATTTGATTGCAGAAATGTTATCGCCTTTCTCTAATGAAGTTAAAATTTGTTCATTACAAATAGAAATTATTGAAAGTGGACTTTTCAGCTCATGAACTACACTCACACTGACCAAACCGGCCATGGCTAATTTTTCTAAATACTCAGTTAATTCATCAAAATTTTTCATATGCTATTTTAACATAATTCAACAAAGAATAAAAAGATAAGTATTTCTAGGCAAATAAATTATGCAATGGTTTTATTACATAAACCGAGCCCCCTTCTCGGGTAACTTGAAAACTTGTAAATAATTGTTAGAAAAATTGAATTATCGGGAAATAAAATTTTTTATCAAAAATTTATATTCATTAGTAAATGTATTATTTAAACCAGAATTTTCATTTATTAACTTACAACTTGATGGGTTAATTGTTGAGGCTAAAATTCCACACCTAAAATGTGCCTGACATCTTATAAAATCACAATTTAAAGTAGTACCTCTAAACGGGGAATAGCTTGAATAAGAGTCATCAATAAGAGATTTTTCAAGCGAACTTTTACAATTACTTTGCTTTGAGCTGTTGTACTGATAAGGACAAAGAAAATCCGTCAAAAGATCCTTAAATTGATCTATACTTTTTATATGACGAGCTGGCATTATTGAGGGATAAGTTAAAATAGCTTCTATGGCCCCATGGCCGCAATTTAGATTATTATTTGAGCCACAAAAAATCTTATACGTTGGATAACCACCTTCGGTCCAATCCCCCCAATAACCTTTATAAGTCGAATTATCTGGTTTCATTCTTTTACAAAACCCTGACTTGCAAGATTGAACTTCTTCAAATGAGATCATATTGCGATTTGATAAATCTACTTTTTTGGCATTATAGTCTTGAGTCCAATATGAATCACTATAGATATTTTGAAAATCTGTTCCCGTTAGTGCAGCTAAAACTGCTATTTTAAATTTGCTCGCAAGAAGTGGTGCAAGCTTAACTCCAGCATTACAACCATGGATCATTATATAACTGTCTTTGGAGATTGTACTTGCAAAATCATTCCATACATTATCGAATTCATTTAAAACTTGTGAGGTGAATGCATTTTTATCTAACATTATTCCTTCATCTGCGTTTGAGTGGGCATAAATATCAAGTGAGCGACAATTTCTAACTATACTGATTACCTTTTCGAGACTTCTTGCCTTGAGCATTTCAGAATTTGACTCTATAAGCGTAAAGCCCGATCTTGTAAAGGTACCTTGGTCGTCATTTCTTCCAAGAATGATAATCTGGTCAGCGGGATAGAGTTCCTTTAAAACTTGCGTTTTAGTTAATATAGAACTTAAAAACTGATCACCCAATTTTTCTGAATTCCCAGAAATAAAAATATGAGTAGGAATGATCGAATTGATTTTCAAAGTGTTCGCAGCTATGAAAAATGCATTAGCCTTAAAACTTATAAAAAGAAGAGAAAAAATAAAACAAATTACCTTGTGTGTCCATTGAATTTTAAATTTCATTTTACCTTCCATTTGTAGGTTCTTAGACATTTAATATGTAGCTAAAAAAATCTTTTGAAAAATATAAATTTATTATATGAAGCAATAGCGTTTAGAGATAAAATGCGAAGTCAATATACTGAACATATCCATAAATAACCAATTTCTTTAAGTTATTTATACGACTTTTGAAATACCATCAAGATCTGATTTTAAGTCCAAGTCTACTTTATTGGGAAGAACTTTTGCCATCCATTCACAACAAGAATTGTAATTATTCACCAGTAATCGATGATCAAGATTTGGAACAATTGTCATAGATTTATTTTCACAACTCAGTTCATTAAAAAGTTGTTGAACTGCACTGACGGATACAACTTGATCTTCTTCTCCAATGAATAGATGGACTCCAAGGCAAAGTGTATGAGCAAGTTTTGATTCTTTATCGGTTGAGATGTCAAGAATTCCTGTTGATAATTTAGTCAAAGCCTCAAGTTTATTTCTAGACCATGTTACTTTAGGGTTTAGTAATCCCTTATCTCGCGCCATATGAAAATAAAGAGGAAGAAAATAATTGGCCATTGTTTTATTGAAAGGATTAAGGTTTATCAGCGTATACCACATTCCAATTAAGCCCCGTTTAAAATTTTTAAACTTTGATACATAGGGGGCAATAAGTGCTAAGCCTGCAATATTTTCTAGTTGATTGGCCGCACACAAAGCAACACCTGCACCGTATGAAAGTCCAACAACAAATAACGATTTTATCTGAAGAGAGTTCGTAATTTCTTTTATAATAGTAATTTGATTTTTCATTGGCACGTTATATCCACTGATTTTAATCTCAGCGTCAAGAGTTGCTCCTTGACCTCTTAAATCTATAGCAAGAATTGAATAATGAGGAAAAAGCTCAATGAGTCTGGTTATAAAACCATGATAATCACCTATTGATTCATCTAGTCCAGGAAGAACAAGTAATGTGCATTCAGAAGGCCCAAGCGAAGGAGACCAAAGGTAATTTACCTGAATTTTTTTATCGGGATTAATTAGCCAGATAGATTTCTGCTTAGTCATTTCTTTCATTTATTTATCCAGATTTCTCTTAAATTTAGCACTTACATACCCAACCAAAGCACTCGGAAATTAATTTTCAATAAAAACAAAAAACATTCTTGTGCCAAATGATAAAATCTATTTAAATATACATGACACAATAAAGTCTTGTTATTTACAACCAATTTACTACCAGAAGGAGAAACGCCATGGAAATGTTAAATGAATTTTCGGACATTATGAAAAAATCTGTAGGTCAATATGCAGAGTTAACAAAAAAAATGCAAGAATCAGCAGCTTCAGCTCTTGAGCAACAGTTAATTGCAACTAAAGAATATATGGAATGGTCAATGAAATCTAATGCAAAAATGATGGAAGATTTCATCAGTTTTTCTACTACTGCTCGTGAGACTATGGCTGAAAATATGCAAATGGCTCAAAAAAATTTTGAAGAAACAATTGCAGCTTCTAAAAAATCACTTTAAGTTTTTCATTCTGGAACGGTCCTTCCTGTAAGAACCGTTCCATTTATTCCACTAGAGAACTTATGATCAATTCAATTTATTCCTCAATACTAAATGAATCACAAAAAACCAAAAAAAGAATTGAAAATATTGTAGCCATTAAAAAAAATAAATTAAAACCTAATGTAGCCATTTCATCATATGAAGTAATAGGAAAATTTGGACGATGCCGATTGCTCTATTACGCTCCAAACATCGATGCTGATCATCCCCCACTATTTATCATTCCCTCAATTATTAATAAATATTACATCCTCGATCTTATGAAAGGATTAAGTTTTATAGAACATTTAAAAAATTCAAATATTCCAGTCTATCTCATCGATTGGGGAGAACCTCGGGCCCAAGATTGTTTAGCCTCAATTGAAGATCATATTCTTCACTGGCTGGATTGGGCCGTAAAAGAGAGCTGTCTTCATGCTAAAGTTTCAACTATACACCTCTTTGGACAATGTATTGGTGGTACTTTTGCAACAATCTACTCGGCATTAAGGCCACAGAGAGTTCGCTCGATAATTGCTCTCACAGCACCAGTGAACTTTCACGATGACGGTCTGCTTTCTCGTTGGACAAATCAAAGCTCAATTAATCTTGAGCTTATCAATGATCAATGGGGAAATGTTCATAGAGAATTTTTAAGAGAATCTTTTAATATGTTAAAGCCACTTGATCGCCTTAAAAAATATAACACATTCCTAAGTCAATCTTGGAATACAAAATTCTTAGATCGCTACTTAGCTATTAATCATTGGGTTGATGATTGCATATCATTTCCAGGTACTACGTATGTAAAATACATTCAAGATTTTTATCAAAAAAACCTATTATTTAAAGGTGAATTAAAAATCGCAGAGGAAACCGTCAAGCTCTCAAATATAAATTGTCCAGTGTTTGTCATTAGTTCTAAAGATGACCACATTGTTCCATTTGAATCAGCTGCCTCACTCCTTGAGTTGGTTTCTTCAAAAAGAAAAAATTTAAAACAAATAAATGGCGGTCATATAGGAATTTTAATAAGTTCAAAAACTTATGAGAATTTCTGGGCACCAGTAGAGAGCTGGGTAAAAAATGACGGGGGAGCACTATGAAAATAGCAAAAACAGTTTTACTTTTTGAAAATAAAATTGAAGAGCTTTTAAGAGATAAAAGAGTGTTAGCAGTTGCTTCAAAAAATATTAATACTGCTATTAAATTGCAACATTTTGCCAACAAAAGACTGGCACTTCTCCTAAGAGTTGCTGACATTGCAACTCATAAAGGACTTAATGAACTCTTTGAATCAGTAAATTTGCTAGAAAAAGAGTCTATGAAACAAAAAGAAAGAATTGCTTTTTTAGAAAATTACATAAAAAGCCAAGAAGAAAAAGTTCAGAAGAAATCAACAGCTAAAAAGGGCTCATTATCATTTAAAGAATGACTTGAGAATTGTTATATTAGTTTTAGCTGCATTTTAAAATAGGACTCCTCAAGTAAAGAAAGAAATAAAAAAAAGCTTTCAATTCTCATCCAAATAATCAATCTACATCAGGAGCGAAGTAACTAGTATTTGAATACAATTATTAGGACGGTTCGCATACTTTATAAATGGTGCCCGTCGCAATAAGGTAGAAGAACCGCTGACGTCAGGGACACAATACCCATTCCAGTGGCGCGAGTTGAGAGTGAATCTAGCGGAGCTGGCAAAACTACGCTTTATTGATGGTTGTTCGAAGCAACAATTGGCCGATCATTATCAGAGAACCCTCTACGCCATTACAAATTATTATCAGAACATCAGGAAAAAAGATTTTGATCTTGAAGGTCTGACAAAAAAGGAACGGGAGCAAATCAGATGGGCATACAAAAATTAATTTCGCTTTCAGTAACTTTGGCAGTGCTTGCGGTTTCTACTGGGCAACTGCCAAAGGTATTAAAGGCCGTAAGGATAGCTCAATTGCAATTGATAAAGGATTCTCAGGCGTCCAAATGGGGAACTCCATTACTTCTCTCTAGTAGATAAAGACAAATGGAAAATGATACTCAAACCCTACCACCTGAATGATGGCCAATCCCTACCATTTGCGAACGCAAAATCCTGATAAGTTTTTAACTTAATACTTTATCATTTTCAAT
>CANFNL010000083.1 GCA_947448205.1 Bacteriovoracaceae bacterium | reverse complement strand
CAAAGAGCATTACTTCATGACCAAAACGGACTTGAAAGATGTTCAAAATGAAATGAGAACTCTAAAAGTCGATCTCCAAACCGAGATGAAAGATTTAAAAACTGATCTCCAAACCGAGATGAAAGATTTAAAAACTGATCTCCAAACCGAGATGAAAGATTTTAGGTCTGAATTTCAAGAATTCAAAAAAGATGTAGATACAAAACTAACCAACCTAGAACACAGGCTCACCATTCGCCTTGGTGCAATTATGGCAACATCTGTTTTAGTCCTCGCTGCAATCAACACGTATAAGTAAAACACGGTCAATTGAAAATAAAAAAGCCAGGATTTCTCCTGGCTTTCTATTCAAAAAATTAATTTTTAAAAAATTAGAACTTGTAAGTAAGACCAACTTTTGAAAGAAGGTTGTCACCTGTAAGAACACCATTGTTAGTAGCGGAACTGTTTGGAGCAGTTCTAGATGCTCCAGAAATTCCCACTACACCGTCAATCGTAATTTGGCCAAGAGCTACTGTAGCTCCAGCGTTAACTTCAGTTGAGTTAGCAATTGTTCCTTTTCCAGTAGCGCCATAAGTTGCCGCTACCACTTGTTGAGCCGTTGTGTTAAGACTAGCCGATGTTAGATTTCCGTTGTCTTTTTTACCGTAAAGGTTTTGAACAACCGATCCGCGAATCGTTAACCAATCATTAGCTTTTGCTTCATACCCAAGAGTCACAGGAATTGCAAAAGTATGAACTGTAGAAGCAGTTGAAAACTTAACATTGATGTCTGTTTTTCTAAGAGCAAGTGAGGCAATTATCTTATCAGATGAATTAACAGTCATGTCACTGCCATAGCCTAAATAATAGCTAGTAAAAGAGCCTTTTACTGTAGTTGATCCTGTATTTTCTTGCTCCCATGAATAATTTTTAATATATCCAAAAGCTCGCCCCATGCCTGCAGCGTATGATCCACCAACATGAAGACCAAGCTTTCCTTTGAAGGCTTGAGTACCTGTTGCCGAAGCCATTTCTGATTTGCTAGCAAGTGAGATGTTGGCATGAGCATCCCAATTATAGTCCATTAAACCCAGTCGAGTTGTAATAGCCGTATCTTTAGATTGCAAAGTGCCTTCATTTTTTCCATTAGAATAAAGAAGGTTTGCTCCCCATTTTACACCAGCATCACCAGCAACGAATAAATCGATTTGGTTATCAGCCGTTTGAAGCATCTTAAAACCGGTTGTATCTGCAGTCCCCAACACTCTTAAGAGTGAAGAAGTATTAGATTCATTACCATAGTAAAGTCCGTAAACCATTCCGCCGTATTTTTTAAAAACTCCACCTTGAGCTTTTGCATTATACACAGCATCAGTCGTTGCAGTTCTGAGACCATTCAAGACTCTTCCAGCTCCACCATACTCAGTCACTAATTGATCAGCGTAGTTATTAACATAAGCTGAGTTTAAGAAAATATTTCTTCCGTCTTGAACGTAATACATTCCTTCGTTGTCAGTTTCTTTCATCCCTAAAGCAAGAAGCCTTGCTTCAGTAGCGAAAACTGAAGAAGAAAGCACTAGCAGGGCACTTCCAATCATCATTATCTTTTTCATTGAGTTATCTCCATAAACATTTTTATCAGCTTAAATCTTCTCAAAAAAAAGCCCTCCGAAGAGGGCCTATGAATTTTCTTGCGAAAAATTAGAACATGTAAGTTACGCCAACTCTAGTTAACAAGTTGTCTGTAGCAAGAACACCTTTTTTAGTTCCAGCAACATCAGTGTTGTCTCTTGATGCACCAGTTGTACCAATCGATCCGTCCATTTTAAGTTTACCGAAGTTAAGAGTTGCACCAGCATCTACAGTTGTAGAATTTGCAATTGTTGAAGACTTACCAGCGATAGATTTAGTAGATCCTAGAATTACGTTTTGGTGAACGTTTCCTCTTAGTGTTAACCAAGAAGTAGCGTCAGCTTCCATCCCGATAGTTACAGGAAGAGTAGTTGTTTTAACTTTTCCGTTTTTAGCAGTTAATAAAGATCCTGCGATTTCATCTGATCCAAGAACTAACTTAGCGTCAGTCATGATTCTTGCACCTGGATTTACTTCGTGAACTCTTGCAGCACCAACTGTGATATCTGAAGTTTTGTGAGTAACAGTTGTTCCAGCAGCAATTGAGTTAGCCCCAATTCCTAATACGTTAGTTAAGTCAGATCCTGTAGCAGCAGTAACTTCTTCATTTGTAGAGTTGTAATCAGCAAAGAAAGTCATTCCTGACCACTTGTATGATCCACCAACTTGAAATCCTGGCTTTCTCTTCCAAACGTCACCAGCAACTTTAGCACCTTCTGATTTATCAGAAAGAGTGATGTTTGTATAAGCTTCCATATCGCCGTGAGATAGACCTAAACCTAATCCTAAAGCAGAGTTTTTAGTATCAAAAGTTCCTTCGTTTTTTGAGTTAGCATAGTGAAGACGAGCTCCCCATTTCATACCCATGTCGCCAGCAAGCATAAGATCCATAGCATTTTGGTGATCAAGGAAAGTTGCGCTAGAAGTATAAGTTCTAGCTGGACCATTGTTACCTAAGTATAAACCATAAGCAAATGATCCCATTTCACGGAAGAATCCACCTTCAGCTCTTGGAGTAGTTGCTGTATCAGCCTGAACAGCTCCAGCTGCAGTTAAACCAGTTCCCCATTCAGTAACAATGTAGTTTTTCATGTCGTTAAGTGAAGCTGGATTCAAAAATACTGACCTAGAATCACTTAGGTAGTATGAGTATGACCCTTGACCTAAAGCTTCCATTCTAGCTTTCGAAGCGAAAGCACTTGTTGATAGAACTGCAAGTCCTGCAATTACTAATGTCTTTTTCATTCAATCTTCTCCTTGAAGTTAAACAAAGTATAAAAAATACTTTTGTCATAAAAAATCACCTAAGTTAGTTAAATGGTAGTGGAGTCCAATTGTTTGTCAACTCACCAAAGTTAGATTTTTTTCAATAAACTTGTATGGATAAGTATGGCACGGGCTAAAATATTGACTGCTTTTTTAGAATATTCGAATTTAAAATCTTCGCACCGCACATCAGTAATAGGGGCATTGATTCCCAGAAAGAAAAGATTTTTTGTTTCATCTTTGCCAGAATCATTTGCTCTTGCAAAAAGTTCGTCGTCAATTTTCAGACACCCGATTTCTTGCTCCAAAACAATATATTCGCGTGCTTTAATTTTTGAATAATTTTCAAATATTTTCTCTAAACTCTTCTTTAAAAGCCGAATTGTTCGCGAAAGCTCTTCTTCCGAAGTCTGATCTTCATCCAAAAAATGGATAAATTCAGCAAATTGTTCGCCCAAATCCACCTTATTAAACTCTCCCACAAAATGCCCCCACTCATGGGTATAACTAAGTGGAATAAAGATCGTCTCCATCACATCACTCAAAGGCTTCTCAAATACAAATTTAATAAATAGAGCTGAGGAAGTTTTAGTTCCTTCGCAAAATTCAATAAAAGCATCAGAGAGCTCATTCTTATTTTTATAAAATTCCATATACTGATAGGGAGATTGACCAAAATAAAGTTTCTCACACTGAAACTCAGTTCCATTTAAACACTCAACAGAAAATCCCCTCTCCGTTCTCTCAATAGATTTCAATCTCACCTGATAGGCTTCAGAGTTGATTTGAGCTAAAAAATCTTCAATTTTAGAAGCCTCTAAGTCTGGAAAAATTTTTTCAGCCGCTATATCAAACCTTGGCGCTGTAAAAAATTCTTCATCGAACTTCAAAGCCTCAGGCTTACTTCGTCCACCAAAATTTTTCCACGCCATATCTTTATAAAAGATAGCTGTATCATTTCCCCTATAGGAAATGGCTTCAGGATAAAGTTCTTCGATAATTTTTTGATTACTCTCCCCTCGCAACGTGCTTGGGCCCTTTGGCAACATATCCGACTTTAAAATGGCATCTTCTGAAAGCAATCGAACCTGCTCTTTGCCATATTTTTCTTGAAGCGCATTGTATATTGAGAGGGCAAAAATGTCTTTGCCAACAACCAAATGAATTGTTTGAATAAATTCTTTTTCAATTACAGCTATTTTTTTTAATTTATGAAGGTCCTTGAAGGCCATTTTGTTTTTCCTTTGAAGTACACTTTTTAAAGACACAAGTGTACTTCAAAGAAAATGTGACTGAGAAGCAAAAACTTACTTAAATAATCTACTTAATCAACAGCCTATCGCCTGCATTAACTTTACGGGTTTTCTTTATATCAGAATTAGAGGCCATTAACCGCTTGACGCTTATCCCGTGCTTTTGAGCTACGACGAAGAGAGACTCTCCTTTTTTTACGGTGTAATAGCGCTCGGACTTTTTTCCGGCTGCAGACCTCGCAAGCCGTCTATTGCGGTGATTTTTACGAAGAATTTCTCGTCTTGGTTTTTCATATAGATCGGCATAGAGGTTATTTGCAGGGCTAACAAATTCACCTATTCTAAAAGGTAATTTGATGCTTTCCCCTTTGGCAAAAGTCGCATTTTCAGAAACATTATTTAAGCTAGAGAGAACATAATTCTTTCTGATCTTAAATTTCTTTGAAATTTCCGCAATGCTCATTCTTTTTTTAGTGATAACAAATTGTTGAAAATCAGTAGCGATTAAATCTAGCTTTGAACAGCACTGAGCAAATTTCTCAGCAGAATTTGGTGGTAAACGCAATTTGTAACTATCAGCATTTGGCGGTGTAAACCATCTCAACACTTCTGGGTTTAAACGTTGAATCTCTTCGAATTCAACTCCAAGAGATTCTGATAATTTTATTAAATCTGTTCCTGGCTTTACTGTAACTTCATCAAAATCAAGAGGCTCGTGAAACTCTACATCATCAAAGCCAAATGACTTTAAATTTTTTCCAATAATAGCCAAAGCCATTATTTTTGGAACATAATCCTTTGTTTCAGCTTTTAGGTATCTTCCTTTAGAAATATCCCAAAAATCTTCCGACTTATATTTAATAATTGCTTTAGAAAGTTTTCCTTCTCCAGCATTATAAGCAGCTGCTGCCACTTCCCATGATCCAAAATCCCCGTAAAGTTTTGCTAAATAGCGAGCTGCTGCCACAGTTGCTTTGATTGGATCTCTTCTTTCGTCTTTATACCAATCTTGTTCTAGACCGTAGGTCCTTCCAGTGGCCGGCATGAATTGCCAAGGCCCAACAGCAGCGGCCCAAGATTTTGCTGAGGTATTAAATCCACTTTCAGCCATTGCTAAAAAGATCAGATCGCGAGGCAAGCCATGTTCTTCCAAGATAGCCCCTAATATAGGTGCATATCTTCCCGCTCGTTCAGTGTAGCGCTCAAAAAATCCACGACCGCGATTTAAAAAATAATCCATCCATTTTTTAACCTGGTCATTATAAACAACAGGTATATCAAAATAGTTGTTTTCTAAATTAAGCTCTTCTGCTCCTTGAAGAAAATAAGTTTTTCCTTTGTATTGTCCAGCTCCATCAATGCTGGCCGCTCCATTGATCATCGACTTTGATTGCTTTTGGGCGATTTTGGCACTCTCTTCAACGTCTTTTTTTCGATCGAGTTCGTTATAATCTTTTTTTCGCAATCTCAAATAAGCTTCACGGACATTTTCCGAAGCAAAACCATCTGATACTTTATTTTCTTTTGCTGCCATATCAACTTGATAGGTCGATGTATTGGTAGAGGCACACGAAGCCAAAACCAACAAAGATGTAATCATTAAAAAGTTTTGGGTGTTTTTAGCCATGAATAATAATCCTTATTTTGATTAATCCAACAATCCTATTGGATTCAAGTCCCAGTGTTGACTCTTTGAAATTGTATCAAAAAAACTCTCTAAAAAAAAGTTTTTTCCTATCTGGCGCTGCTCTCAAGCTTCAATTATCATTAATTTATGTCCATTTTACTTACAAAATTTCTGCTCCTCATTTTTGCAATACACGCTGAAATTCCTCCACTAAATTATGATTTCACTCTTAAAACCCTTGAAATTTTTACTCCAGGTAAAAATCTCGATGAGATTAAAAAGCAAGCTGCTTCGTATGACATCTTCGAAGATAAAGGTGACCTGAAAATTTTACACTTCAAAATAAAAAGAACGGGCTACATTCTCGATGTTTACACTCAAGTAAAAAAAGACATTGTGACTGATCTTTTTGTCAGACTTCCTCAACACTTTTTACATGATCTCTTTTTAAAAGAACTTCAAACAAAATGGAAAAAGCAAGATCGATTCGTCCGTCACGATAAAAGTGCTCTCTATGTTTGGTTTAATCGCGATAATAGTAATATTATCTACAATGGCAGTTGTTCTATTACCTGCTTTCCAATGTTCATTGAAATTGTAAACACCGATAAATCAGTTGTGCCCATGTATGTAAAATTTAATGAAGCAATACCTAAATGGTAATATTCTTTTTCTTGGCGTAAATAATTAGTCCAACCCCAGCAAAAATCATTAGCGAACAAAGAATTTGTCCCATCGTAATCAGCCCAAAATAGTACCCTAGTTGTGAATCTGGTTCTCTAAAAAATTCCACAATAAATCTAAAAATGCCATAGAGACCAACGAAGTAGGCTCCAATGATTCCATAAATTTTAACTCTACTTTTTACAAACCATAAAATTATAAATAATAAAATCCCCTCGAGAAAAGCTTCATAAAGTTGAGAGGGATGGCGAGGAAACGGCCCCCCTTGTGGAAAAATAATTCCTATTGAAGAAGAAGTTATTCGACCGTAAAGTTCCCCGTTAATAAAATTTCCAATACGTCCAAAAAACAATCCCTGGCTTCCAGCTAAAGCGACTGAATCCATGACTTCCATCCAGCTTAATTTATTTTGACGAGCAAATATAACTCCGCCGACAATTAAGCCAACAAGCGCACCATGAAAACTTAATCCGCCTTTCCAAACGGCAAGAAGATCCATTAAGTTTTGTGAGTAATAATCCCAGTTATAAATGAAGACATAAGCAAAGCGAGCTCCAAGAAACATGCACAAAATAGATGTCGTTATGAGCGAATCAATTTTTTCTTCAGCTACTTTTAAAAAATTAGTTCGAACAAGATGTTTTAATAAAAATCCAGCTAGTAAAAATCCTACAACATACATTAAGCCGTACCATCGAACTTGAACGGCTCCCAAATCTAGTAAGACTGGGTTTAACTGATGAACATAATGAGAAGCCATATTTAATCTCTTTTAAAGTGGACTTAAAAAAAGATTATAACGATAAATCAGTTCTAGGTCTAAAGCTTTCTTGCGGATGAACCATCCCTTCTGTCATTTTAGAGAGAACTTGTAGCATTTGCCTAACTGGAACAGATAATCCTGACGAGTCCATAAAGGAGCAATAAGTTGATAAGAAACTTAAAAATTCCTCGTTCCCCATTTTTATATTTCTGCCTTTCAAGGTAGGATCGAGTCTTAATATTTTAAAATGTGGGCCTAGTTTTTTTACACCATCAACTGTAATCATTCGTTGCGCTTTAATATCAATAAAAATCACTTCCCCCTTTGAGTCCACTGGTCTTTGAGCAACTATTTTATCATCAGCAGTTACTCCCCAAAGCCCAATTATTCCATGTGGAACCAGGGCCCAACTTAAAAAGCGATTCATTATCATCCTGGATTGGTAAAATTTTGCATGAGATCCAAAATCTTTATAGCAACCCAGCGGCCACTCTTTTGCGCTAAACGAATAGACCATCAACCCCATGTCTTTATAGCGATAAACTCGGTAACCTTCTTTTGGAATTATACTTTCTTCACCATAACGATCGCTTTCAATCGTATTATAAATTTGTTTAGCCACGACAGGGCTTGCCTCGGATATTTGCAATAAGCGGGAGAGATTATTTTTCCTAATCTGACTCAACGCATCCTGCTCTTCTTTGTCGCTAAGTTTAGTAAAGCGCATCTTTGTTAAGAAGTCTGCTAAGCTAGGCTCAAAGATTGTGAGATCCACCACAAGATATATGGGCAATCCTAGTTCTTTTTGGTACTGAAAATATGTTTTTTTACTCACTGAATCATCTCCCGTTTTTTCACCTATCGGAAGACTATTCCCTTGACATTAAGACCCCAACTGAATAAAAGTCATAGATTCATAAATAGTGGCTAAAATTAGGGTCAACAAGTTTTATATGCGACTAAAAAAGTCGACAAATAAACCCCTCGATTTTGCCTTATTACTTAGGAGTTTTCATGTACGGAGTTGTAGAAATCGCTGGTCACCAGTACAAAGTTCAAGCTGGGGATCTAATTGACGTAGAAAAATTAACAAAAGACGCAGGATCAATGATTGAACTTGATCAAGTTCTTTTCATCGGTGGCGAAAAGCCAGCAATCGGTGCACCAGTTGTTGCCGGAGCAAAAATTACTGCAAAAGTAATTATGCACGATCGTTCTAGAAAACTTATCGTTTTCAAGAGAAAGCCAGGTGGATACAAAAGAAGAAATGGTCACAGACAACACTTTACAGCTCTCTTGATTACTGAAATCAACGATGGTGCTGGAAACGTTGCTAAGATCGATAAAGCTTCTAAGAATGCAGAAAAATATTTAAAATAATTAAAGTTAGAATTTAAGGAGTTCAGTATATGGCACACAAAAAAGCCGCCGGGTCCACATCAAACGGTAGAGATTCAAATCCAAAAATGCGTGGAACAAAAAAATACGGTGGAGAAAATGTTATCCCAGGTAACATCATCGTAAGACAAAAAGGAACTAAATTATTCCCAGGAACTGGGGTTGGAATGGGCCGTGATTTCACAATCTACGCTACGATCCCAGGAAAAGTAACTTTCACTCATTATACAAAAAATAAGAGGCTAGTTTCTGTAGTTCCTGCTTAGTTTTTTCTAGTCATCATAACTAAAAGTGTTATAAGGGAGTCCAATTGGATTCCCTTTTTTATTTTTGTGAACTAAAACTAGGTCATTATGCGTTTTATAGATGAAGTTAGAATTACAGCAATCTCCGGCCACGGTGGACCTGGAGCTGTCACCTTTCGAAGGGAAAAATCAATTCCTTTTGGAGGACCTGACGGTGGAGATGGAGGCAATGGTGGCTCAGTTATTTTCATAGCTGATGAAGGCATCAATACTTTGATTGATTTCCGCGGGAAGAAAGTCTTCAAAGCTGAAGATGGTGAACCAGGGGCAGGAAGACAACTCAATGGAAAATCCGGAGCAGACCAAATACTTCGTGTACCAGTAGGAACAATTATAAGAAATGCTGAAACTGGAGCCGTGATAGCTGATCTCACTGAGCACGATCAAAAAGTTTTAATTGCTGAAGGCGGAAACGGAGGAAGAGGAAATCTCAATTTCAAATCGGCCACCAATCAAGCTCCAAGAATAGCGCAACCAGGTCTAGAAGGTGTTGAGCTTATACTAGACTTAGAGTTAAAACTCCTTGCCGATCTGGCGCTCATTGGTCTTCCCAATGCCGGTAAATCGACCTTGATCTCTGCTATCTCGGCTGCTCGTCCCAAAATTGCAGACTACCCTTTTACTACTCTAGAACCAAACCTTGGGGTCGTGACTCTTGGCGAGCGCTCATTTGTTGTTGCCGACATCCCGGGACTAATTGAAGACGCCAGTGCCGGAAAAGGGCTTGGAATAAAATTTTTAAAACATATTGAAAGAACCAAAGCACTTGTTCATCTGGTTGATGTGTCGTGGTGCTTGGATGAGTTTGAAGCCTACGAACAGTACGTCGTAGTACGAGACGAAATAACTAAATACAGTGACAACTTGGCAAACAAACGAGAGATCGTTTGTCTTACTAAAATCGATGCGATGACCGAAGAAGAAATAGAAAAATTCAGAGTCTTTTTTGAACAACAACTCGACAAAAAAGTTCTCCCTATATCGGGAGTTTCTGGAAAGAACATTGATAATTTAAAAGCACTTATGGTCAAGTGTATTGACCTAGAAAAGAGTGAAGCAAAAGAAAAATCCGTGAGGGAAACAAGATGAGCCGTGAGTACGTTACAAAAGAAGTTCAAGAAATTTTTAATGATAAGAATTATGAGTCGCCACTCAACATCGCCATGGCATCTGCCTGGATCATGGGAAATACAAAAGGACTTAACTTAAAAGTATTAGACTTAAAAAATTGTTCTAGTATTGCCGATTATTTCGTTATTGGTTCAGCTGGAAATCCAACTCAAGCTGGAGCGATGGCCGAAGAGATTGCTTTCCAGATGAGAAATCTTGGAATCGAAGCCCTTTCTCGAGAAGGATTTAAAAACAGTGCCGATTGGATTCTTCTTGATTATGGAGATGTGATTATTCACGTATTCCATGAACCCGCTCGAACTATTTATGACCTCGACCAACTTTATAAGAATGCTCTCGCTATTGAAATTCCTGTATCTTATTATTTCTCAACTCCAGAGTCTGCAAGACGTGGTGGAAATGATGATGGAAGAAATTATTTTTAATAATGAAAGATCTTCACCTTATTGTTGTTGGAAAATTAAACGATAAAAATATTGCCGAGCTTGAAAGTGATTACTTAAAACGTCTCGCCACTTCCAAGCTCAGCATTCATGAAGTCAAAGCTCACTCAGAAAACCTCGATAAAGAAGCAAAAGAAGTTATCCTAAAAATTGATGAATTATCTAGAGATGAAAATCCTTTAATCGTCCTTTTGATGGAGAAGGGAAAACAGTTTAATAGCGTGGATTTTTCTAAATGGCTTTTTAATAAATGTGAGACTCAAAAAATTATTTTCATTATTGGTGGAGCTTCTGGACATGGCAAAGCTGTTTTAGATAGCGCCAATGCTATTATTTCACTCTCTGAACTAACCTATCCTCATAAACTTGCAAGACTTTTGTTAGTTGAACAAATCTATCGGGCTCATACAATTAAAGCAAATCACCCCTATAATAAATAACGACTCTTAAAAAATCGCGATAAGTAATTTGGCACTAAAAATGCTTAGTTTGTTACGAGGTTTTAAGTATGCAACTTGGGGAGTATTATGAAAAACAACCTACTAATTAAGATTGGAATTTTTTTTGACGATTTTGTCTCAAAAATAATCTCATCCAAAACCAAAAAAAGAAATAATAAAATAGGAAGAAAAGCTAGTCTCACTAAAGGGATTCCAGTGCTTTCTAAGCTCAAAAAAAATTCAGAGAAATCTCAAATCGACTCTCAAGGAGTCTCTAGGTTTGCAGGCTCTTCTTATAATGGTCATGGAAATGTTGATAATGCCAAAATTAGATACAACCGGAAAAGAAGATAATTCTCTAATCGCTGGGGAATTTTTCCCAAAGCCTGGCAAAGTTTAGGTCCATTTGCTCCTATTACTAATCATTATACAATACATTGTTTAATGATTAGTAAAATCAAAAGTCACAAGAGCAGCTATGAGTAGTCGGTATTACTATTATTTCTTGAAAATAGCACAATTAGTTCTTCATACAAAGAGCAGCACAAGCTCTTTGATTTTCAAGATCATGACTTAATTCGAGCCCCTTTGCCCTACAAGCTCTAAACTTATAATCATAATTGCGGCGTTGAACTCCTAGATCAATTTTAGGAACTCGACAAAGTAAATTCCAATCAATCTCAACAAGTTCCCTGATATTGCTGTGAGAATTTTTTTTCATACAATTTAAAAGTGAGCGATTTCCCTTTTGATCTACTAACAAAGCAAGTGTTCTAGACGATGGTGATGAATTAATACCTGGTGCAAAAGTTATAACTCCAAAAAAATCATTACCACTAAAGGTTTTGCCATCACCACTTTCAATTTTAACAGGCAGACCATTTAATTCAGTAATCGTTCCTTGTAAATAGCTATCATCGATCTCTAAGGTCAGAACATTTCTTGGATTTGGGACTACACACTTTACTAGCGTAGAGCCAAATGAATTAAAGGAAATAATAGTTAGAAAAATTATTACGATACTAGTTTTCATATGGTCTCCCTGTTAAATTATAGTTAATCCGTCATTAAGCTAATCAAAAAATCATCTCTTCATTGGAGAATTCGTCAGTTTTCATTTTCACTTAATATCCTGATTATCCGGCCCAGCGTTAATGGCCCCGCGGAATGAAAAAGGCTTTGTGTTCGTATAGATTTTTTTT
>CANFNL010000082.1 GCA_947448205.1 Bacteriovoracaceae bacterium | reverse complement strand
CCAAACCACCGATGATTATGATTGATACGGTAGGGTTTATCTCTAATCTTCCCAATACTCTAATCGATGGATTTAAGACAACTCTGGAATCGGCCCTTGAAGCAGATCTACTCATAATCGTTTGTGATATTTCAGATCCACATTATGAAAAACAGCTCGATGTTACCAATGCTGTTTTAAAAGAACTCGATGTTGAAAATAAAGAAAGCTTAATAGTTTTCAATAAAAAAGATCAACTCGATGATGATCTTTTGAAAAAAATTATATTAAGAAAGTACCCAAATAGTTTTTTAGTCTCAAGTTTTGATCCTGAAGACATGAAAGCACTTCGATCACATATTGTTGAATATTTTCTAAAAAAACAGGAGCATTACGATCTTTTTATTCCCTATGAAGATGGGATTGCTCATTCAGCAGTAATCTCCAAAACAAATGTTGTCAGTACTCATAATCATGAGAAAGGAATTTTTTATCGAATTCGAGTTCCAGACTTTATTTTCGGAAATTTAGGTGTTCAAAAATATGTATTAGCACCAAATGATCCATTACTCAATGAAGCAGAGTGGGAAGATATTAATGTTTAAGCCGTAGATAAACAGCTAATAAAAAAGAAAGTATAGTGAGGGTCAACCCTATCACAACAAGTCGAGTATCTTTGTCCATTTAAATAACTCCTGACTTTTCTATTCTATCAAAATAAGAGATACTTACTAGAAAAATATGAATGAGGACTTTATGAATCTAATTGTGGCAGAAATAAAATCTTGTAAAAAACATCCAGAGGCAACGAAGCTTAATATCTGTGAAGTCTTTGATGGTACCAATACTCTTCAAGTTGTTTGTGGAGCTACCAACGTTCGTTCTGGAATGAGAACTATATTAGCACCAGTAGGGGCAACAACGCCGAAGGGATTACTAATAAAAGAAGCTGTTTTAAGAGGAGTAACATCTAATGGTATGCTTTGCTCTGCAAAAGATATTGATGTCTCAAATGAAGACGGAATTATTGACTTGCCCGAATCGGTGAAAATAGGTTCAAGTCTTTCATCAATTTCAACTAACCTACTTTCTTCTACACCATGGCATAAATTCACTGTAGTGGATTCTATTTGGGAAAATAGACAAACCAAAAAATTATTGGTTACAAGACAAGCTGATGACTTGCCCAGTGAAAAAGAATTCCGTCTTTTGTCGCAAACATTTTTTGAAAATAATCAATATATTTACCGACATTTCAAAGTTTAAGATGAAATCAAGTTTTTTTAAAGCAAGGCCAAGATTAATTTTTTCCATTTTTCTAACTTTAGTTTTTGCACTTATTTTACAACACTCCATTTTCCAAGCAATCTTAAGCTCATTAGAGAAAAGCTTGATTCTTTACAACGTTTTTCAATGGAGCTATTTAATCAGTTTGCTCTTTCTTATTTTTACTTCTAGCTTCAAACGAATAAAAGAGAGAGCCATAAGTGAAGATGAAAGTGCTAATTTTGTTTTGGGTATATCATCACTATCTTCAATAGTCACACTTATCACTATTGCTTTTGAGCTTGGATCCACTAAAGAAGCTCATGGAGCCTTAAAGAGTGTTCATCTTATTTTACCGGCAATAACCTTAATTGGAGTTTGGATACTACTTCCTGTAATGTATGCAATTCATTATGCTCATCTATATTATTTGAATGATAATCAAGACAAGCGTATTTTAAAATTTCCTGATAATCCCGAATACCCAGATTATTTTGATTTCCTATATTTTTCAGCAACAATTGCAGTCGCCTCCCAAACTGCTGATGTCAGTGTAAATTCTAAACGAGGCAGAAGACTGGTACTTGCTCAATCTGTGCTGGCTTTTTTGTTCAACACAAGTGTATTGGCTTTAGGAATAAACGTCGCAGCCAGTTTGTTAAACTAGACACCTTAAATTCTTCTACCTTTGATCACCGATTGTTTTTAATCAAGTAATGATAAGATTTTGACGGCGATATTTTTAGCTTGCAACGGCTTAATTAGATACATTTTAACTTGATCTGAGACACTTGCCTGCTGAGATTCATTGCCAGTAGCAACCAGGACGGCCCGAGTAGAGTATTCTTTGATTTTCTCCAAATTCTCCCCAATCGAATCTAAATCAAAAATGATCAAATCTGGGGTCAAATCTTCCAATAGGTAGAAATTATTATCAAGAGTGTCGACAGAGTAAATTTCTGCGCCGTGGGCCCTTAAGGCAAACTCCATCATGGAGCGTAAAAAACTGACTTTTTCGATATAAAATATTTTCTTCTTTTGAATGTCGGGCTTTACCATAGGAGCATTTTCTTGTTAGTCTTATTAAATGTCAAACCAAGTTCAAGTAATAGATAATCTTTCTGGCTCAATTCTTTTTAAGACCTCTATTGAAAAAATTAGCGAGGCTTACGCCTTTGCTGCTCAAATGGAAGAGGCCGGTCTCGATATTAAAATCATTGCTCCAGGGGTAGCTGAAACCCTTATTCAATCTTTAGGGGCAAGTGATCAGGAAATGGCCGCCTATAAGCAAACTCTCGATGAAGAAATAGAATCCCATGAAGATGACCTAGGATGTGCTATTTGTCTTCCTCAAAAATCTAATTAATTTATGAATGCACAAGCCTGTGGAGCAGAATTTAATCTCGCTGACTTCTTAAAAGCTAGAGCATGCGCGATTGAAGCTGTGGGAGAGACCGCCCAACAGATTCTTCCTGGAATGAATGAAAATCAGTGCCACGACATCTTGAAGAAAGAATTAACTCTTAAGGGTGTAGAAAAATTTTGGCATCCAACAAAGTTGAGAATAAATAGTAATACAATTAAAAATTTTAGGGATCTCTCTGAAGAAATAAGGCTTACAGAGGATGATCTTTTTTTTATTGATATCGGTCCAGTTTTTTATAATCATGAAGCTGATTATGGCGAAACTTTTGTCATTGGATCAAACCCGAGATTAATTAACCTTCAGCGCGCAACCAAAGAAATTTTTTATGCGGCTCAAACTCAATGGAAAGAGCATAATCTCACGGGCCATGAACTATATGAGTTCGCAAGTTGTGAAGCAAAAAAACATAATCTTAAACTAAATAGTAATATGTATGGTCACCGATTAGGAGATTTCCCTCACGCCCTTCACTATAACGGAAAACTTGGCGATTTTAAATTTACACCAATTCCTCACCTTTGGGTTTTAGAAATCCATCTTATAGACGAGACCATCAACCGCGGTGCTTTCTTTGAAGACATTTTAATCTAATTTTAAATTGAAAATTCAAAAATATAAATATCACGCTGTTTATTTTTAGGTGTTAACTCAGCCTTAACAATTTGAGTGGTAAAATTTTCTTTATACCCACAATCATTCATTGAAGTTATAAATTTTTGTATATAAGCTCGCCCAGGGTCTGCAAGAATAATTTTTCCTTTTGGCGCAAGAAAAGCAATCAGAGCTTTAGCTACTTGTAGAGGATGCTGGCTTTCATATAAAATATCTGATCCTATGACTAGATCAAATAATCCCAAATCAGTTTTAGTTCTCTCGATTTCATCTCGCCAATTCAAGACTTTATAGGGAAAAAATAAATTATTATTTTTCTGATTTTCAGCTAAAAAGAGAGGTACATCAGCATGAAAATCGGTAGCAATAATCTCGCCGCCATTTCTGGTAACTAGAAAAGAAGGGAGGGCCAGCCCACAGCCAATTTCTAAAACTTTTTTTCCCTTAACTTCTATGTTTTGAAGATACTGTGAAAGTCCAACACCAGCTTCCCATAATACCCCAAAATAAGGACAGTATTCTTCAGCAAGTGAATTATCTTGGTCCTCTTCACCAAAAAATTCGCAAAGTGTATCGATGCTTTCATCGAGATCGCGAATAGAAGTCATCTCAAAATCGAGGGCCGTTATAGTTTTTACTTGGTAGAGAAATCCATGATTGCTTTTCATAACTGATTTCAACTTTTAATTTGATGATTTTGTAAGTGGTATTAGATGAATCCCGAGATTATAAACTCTCGTTTTTTCTCCCTCTCCTAAAAACTCCGACATACGAAGTCTAAATTTTTTTATTTCAGCTTTGGCTTCTTTCATTTTCTCTTCATTAATAGCAATAGTTATTGAAGTGATATCGCGCTCATGAATATCATCGTGCTCTAATGAATAAATAGCTTTTTCTAAAATTTGCTTTTGAAAATGGCGAATACCGGCCGAAGCAATATCAGTTGAAGTTGAAAAATGAGTGGCAGTCCTATAAAGCCTTCCCGATTCATCTCTGTCAAATATTTCAAGTCGGATTAAGCGATCAATAGCAAGTTTAACTTCTAATTCACTAATTGAGAGCATACTTGCCATCCATTTGTGATCTTCTCTAAAATTTTTTATATAAAGAAGCTGAGTAATACCGTAATGGTACCACTCCTTCATAGCATTGAAGCAATCAATACTTAACTCTTTGTCTTTTTTAAATTCATCAGACATTACATCTGACTTAGCTGTGAGATAAAATGAGTATAATAATTCTCGATCCTCGGGTCCCAAGACTAAAGCATCTGCAATTCGCACCGCTAAATTAAAAGTTAATTTTCTTTTTCCAGAAAGCACCCTTGAAAGAACGGCAGGACTTACGTCTACTAAGCGAGCAAAAGCCCTCAATGAAAAAAGGGGATTTTTTTTACTTTTCTCCTCAAGTAAATTGGCAAGCCAATTGGTTGAAGACTTCATTTGTTTAGAGTCAATTGTCTTTTGATTATTTGTTTCCATAAATTTATTATCGCTAGTTTTTTAAAATTTAAAAGGGCTTTAAACTGAAAAGACAACACAGTGTTACCTAAGAGAAACACCCGAGTTAGATCATCGGGGAATAAAAAGCTTGAGAGAGGAGAAAGATATTTGCTAGTGCGACACCATTGGGTTGATGGCACCAAAAAAAGGCCCTCCGTGGAGGGCCGATTCATACTTCAAAGTGGGTTGGACTTATCCGTATTATTTTAAGTCTTTAAATTTATCAGCAAGAGTTGCAGATTTTACTCTGTCTGTTTGCTTATAATCTGATCCAGTGTGAGCAGCTGCCTTAATAGAAAGAGCGATTTTCTTTGCTTCTTTATCAACTGAAATAACCATAGCTTTCGGCTTATCACCTTTTTTGATTACATCAGATGGCTTCTCTACTCTTTCTTCTGAAAGTTCAGAAATATGTATTAAACCCTCGATACCTGTTTCTAGTTCTACGAAAGCTCCAAAGTCAGTAACACGCACAACTTCTGCTTCAACAACTGTTCCTACTGGGAATCTTGATTCAATTTTCTTCCACGGATCTTCCTCTAGTTGTTTAAGACCTAGAGAGAATTTTTGGTTTTCTTTATCAACGGCAAGAACCATGGCTTCAACCATTTGTCCTTCTTTGAATTCAGCAGCTAATTCAATATTTTTTCTTGTCCAAGAAATATCTGAAACGTGAATTAATGCATCCATGTCTTCACCAACTTCTACGAACACACCGAAATCAACAATTGATTTAACTTTACCTTTAACTTTATCACCAACTTTGTATTTCGCGATTAGAGCATCCCAAGGATTTGGTTGAAGTTGTTTTAGTCCAAGAGAAATTCTCTTGTTTTCAACATCTACATCCAATACTTGAGCTTCGATTCTCTCGCCAGCATTGAAGTGTTTAGTTGGGTTTTTAATTTTGTTAGTCCAAGACATTTCAGAAACGTGGATTAATCCTTCGATTCCGTCATCAAGTTCAATGAATACGCCGTAATCTTTTACAGACACGATTTCGCCAGCAACCTTAGTTCCCGGAATGTATTTTGACTTAGCTTCTTCCCATGGATTAGCTTGAACTTGTTTTAGACCAAGTGAGACTCTCTCTTTATCTGTATCAAATTTAAGAATCTTAACTTCGATTTCATCACCAATATTTAGGATATTACTTGGATGCTTAACTCTTCCCCAAGACATATCTGTAATGTGAAGAAGTCCATCAATACCACCAAGGTCAATGAATGCACCGTAGTCAGTAATGTTTTTAACGATCCCTTTAACAACCATTCCTTCTTCAATTTGAGAAAGAATTTCACCGCGCATTTTTCCACGCTCTTCAGCAAGGATAGCACGACGTGAAAGAACAATGTTTCCACGTTTTTTGTTAAACTTAATAACTTTGAATTCCATTGTTTTACCAATGAATTTATCAAGGTATCTAGTTGGACGGATATCAATCTGCGATCCTGGAAGGAACGCCTTAACTCCGATATCAACTGAAAGACCGCCCTTAACTTTTGCGATAACTGTACCAGTTAATGGCTCACCAGATTCGCAAGCTAGAGAGATTCTATCCCAAGCTTTAAGGATTTCAGCTTTATCTTTCGATAAGATTAAATTCCCCATGTTTGATTCTAATTTTTCCAAGTAAACTTCAATCTTATCACCTGATTTAATTTTTAGTGATCCGTCATAGTTTTGGAATTCTTTTACTGATACAAGACCTTCCTGCTTGTAACCAATGTCAACTGTCACATAATCTTGACCGATAGAAATGATTGTTCCCATGAACACTTCACCTTCTTCAAAATTTTTAGAAATGCTAGATCCGAGTAACTCACTAAAGTCAGTTTTGATTACAGTTTCTACGTCTTCACCAATGACGACGTCATAACCTTTCATCCAATTTGCTTTTAGTTCCTGTTTTTGAGCCATATATACCTCTAGAGAAATTTTTTTACCAACAAAACGGTTACCCGCTGAGCTGGCCCCAGCGTAACTTTAAAAAAGTGTGACTAGATTTAGATGGTGACTATACTGTTTTTAGCCAAATATGTCTAGCGACACGAGGGGTATTCAAGTCATTTTTTCCGGAATAATATCGCCCGTCTTTGGGTTGCTCTTGAATAAAGCCTTAAAAGTTGGGTTTTATAGCCATTATAGGAGTGCTCTCGCTCAATAAAGTATTTATAGAGCTTGGTTTTCTCCTTAAAAATAGCATTGCCCAAGATAATCATCTCCCACTTATCTCTGAGTTCTCGGGCATCGTAGAGCTTATAAGTCTCTCCTACACCTTCGTATTCCTCAATAAGATCCTTGGTGCAAAAATTTCGAATCATGATAGCAGGCACCTCGTTAACGAGTGCAGAAATAGCAAAATCTTCAATTAATTCCAAAGCTCCATTACTAATCCATAAATCCAGATGTGAAATAACTCCAACTATATTTTTTGTAGTTACAAATAAGACATCCTCTTGCAGCTCATGTTCTTGTATCAATCGCATAACGTCTGGAAGTATCTCTAATGATTGAAATTCAACGGCAGATATAAAAATTAATTTACTTTTGTTTCCACCAGGATTTTTCTCATTTAAAACTTTTAGCGCAGAAAGAAGAGGAGTTAAAATAGTTAGATCTTTAAGTGTCGGTGAGACATAAGTTCCAGCTAAGAAATAATCTTTATACAAATCAAAATTTAGCGCAAAGACCCCGGCATCAGGCACGAGCTCACTTTTTAATCCTAGTCCAAAATATTCGATCTTTTTTCTTGGTAAGCCTAAATTCCCAAGTGAATCCTGGCTCAAATTTTTATTGGCGAGAATGAGAGAATCAATTCTAGATATAATAGGACGATACCAAAAACGTTGCAGCGGTTTATCGATAATATGATCTTGAGTAACAATTAAAGCTGTTAAATTTGCTGTTTTTAATTGAAAACTTAGTGATAAAAGTAAATTAAAATCATAACAGTGAACAATATCAATCCTCATTCTTTTGGTAACTTGAGATAGTGGGAAATGTTTATGAAACATCATCACTCGATTTAGAAAATGCTCCTTAAATGGAATAATTTCAATTTCTAACTCTCTAGCAAGTGTTGCTAAAAAAGAATCCTCATAGGTACAAAGATAAACATTGTAACCATTTTTTTTTGCTAACTCGATATCTCTAAATGCAAAGCGCTCTTTAGTACTCCAATCACGAGTTGGAATGAGATAGAGAATATTTCTTAGATATTTATTAACCAAATTATTGCCTACTTAACAAGAACACCCGGCTTAAATTCTACTAACTCTCCAAGGATTGAGCCAATTTTAACTTTTGCTTGAAACTTTAAGAGTCGCTTGCTCTCATCAGCTGCATACCAAAAATTAATATCTCCACTTTTTTGCAATACTCCCGGAAAGTGAGTCTCTGCTGTTAAGCGAATCGCTCTAACTTCTCGATCATTAACTGTGATCATTTCTTCTCCAATCACTTCAGATTTAAGAAGCCATGTCTCCCCTCTGGTTGAGACTGGGAAGTCATACAACTCCCCTTTTTTAAGTGGTAATCCTCTTACAAACTGCAAAGCTGAAAAAGAATCTTGCAGATAACGAGGAATGGGTTTTTCTAAATGTTCATCCTTATTTGAACCCTCTTTGACTCTTTTATACCACGTCATTGTTTTTAATTTTTTAAAATCAAACAATTGTAAATCATCGACGTTTTGCTTTTTCTCTCTTTGAATAAGGGAATACTTTATTGGAAGAAATGATCCCTTATCGATAAAAGTTTCAATAGTATCATCCAACCAATAAAAATATCGGTAGGCATCTTTGGATTTAAAGCGTGCAAAATAATGAAAAGCTGGTTTACCACCAACATTCACTATATCTTTTGCTGTCATAGTAATATATCCAGCAGTGACTCCAAGATAGGAAATAGCGATAATTGATTGTTCGTTCTTATAGAATAACGGTTTAAACTTTTCCCATATAGGTTTTGAAACAATGTCGTAGTTTTTAAAAAGTTCTGGTTGCTCACTGGGGTATCCGCTGCCATCAACTTTTTCAAGCGAAATGTTAGCGACCTGATCTATCTTGCTTTTAACCTTATTGCCATCTTTTCCTTTAGTTTTCATTTTCTTAATTGCAACAGTTGGAGCTGCCTCTTCTTTTTTAGGCTCAGTATGATCACTCACTTGATAAATTGAGGCTTGCTCTTTAGTAATATCAAATGAATTAACTAAATCTTTTTTCTCACCACCGGCCAGAAGACTTTTCTTTTCATCTTCAAAACTTCCACAAGATGAGATTAAAATCAATGTTAGTATTGAGAGTAAAATGCTTTTATTCATATTATTTTATCCATATTAGTAAATATTTTGAAAACACGAATCCACAATAGCTTTTGTTTCATTTTCTCCACTGAGAAAATGAACATCTACTTCCAAAAAAACAATTGAATCATCACTTACAATTTTTTTGATTCGTACAATATCTTTTTCAGTGGTTACGATGAGAGCATCCTCACTTTTAGCGTAGGACAATAGGGCATTGATTTCATCTGCTTTAAAAAAATGGTGATCGGGAAACGATTCAGTAACTAAGATTTCGGCACCAAGATCTTCTAGAAGTTTAAAAAAGGATTGTGGGTTGGCAACACCGGCAACACAAATAACTTTTCTATTTCTAATTTGATCAAGGGTATAGATTAATTCATTAGTGGCATTATAAAAACCATTAGGCCGAAAACAAACTTCTGCGAAATGAATCCCTAAAGTTAAATGCGGCAAGAGGAGATTTTTTAGAGAATTTATTTTTTCAGGGCCTACTTGATCAGCTCGACCAATTACGATTAAATCCGCATCTTTTAGTGCATGAAAATCTTCGCGCATATAACCTAACGGTGCAACTTTATATTTAGATAGGGGCATAAGGGCATCAAAGAGAACGATATTGAGCTTGCGCTTGATTTTTATATGCTGATGGCCATCCTCCAACAACACGACATCTGGCTCTACTTTTGGAAAATAGAAACTCAAGTTTTCACTGCGTTTTTTCCCTACAACAATGCTTGCACCCTCAAGTCTTCTCGCAAAAATAAGCGCCTCATCTCCATAATCAGTTGAATCAGGATTAATTTTTTTTCCAGACAGTATGAGTCCACTAGAATTTTCTAATTTACCTTTATATCCTCTCATTAGAATCATCACTCTTTTATTTTTTGTACTGAGGTATTCGGAGAGCCAGAGAGTAAATGGCGTTTTTCCTGTTCCACCAAAAGTAAGATTTCCCACAGAAATTATTGGCACTTGAAAAGATCTTTGCTTTAAAACGCCATAGTCATAAAAAATACGTCGTAAAAAATACACGGCTCCCCACAACCAAGAAAATGGAGTGAGTGCTAATCTTCTAAGAAGTGAAATCTTGTTTTTTTCCATACGATTTATTAATTATTGCAGCCATATATTCAGGAACATTAACTCCCTCACCTTTGACTTGCATTTTGGTCTTTTGTAACTGTGCTTTTAACTGTTTATATTCTCTCTCATTATAGTACCAAAAATAGAAATGAGACACGATATTATAGCTGGTAAAGCGATCTTGGATCAGCTCGGGAAAAACCGCGCGATTCTGTATGATATTAGCTAAGCTCACAAACCACTGGTAGTTGACCAAATTTTCAAAAATAAATTGATTAAGCAGACTCGTCTTGTAACAAACAATAGTAGGTACTTCAAATAGTGCACAAGTAAGTGTTACAGTTCCACTCGCAGCAAAAGAAAAATCAGTACTCTTTAAAGCAATCACCAGTTCGTCATTATTGTATATCTTATCAAAATATTTATTATAAGAAAGGAACTGTTCTTCTTTTATGCTACTGGATTTTACTATTGAAACTTCGATTGGAATTTCATTTTTTAAAACGTGAATAGCTTCAATAAATTCAGGCAATAAATTTTGAACTTCAAAAGGACGGGATCCTGGAAGTAAAAGCAATTTCACTGGCTTTTTAAAATAATGTGATGAGAAGTGCTCTAAGTCATCTTTATAAGTTGTCCACAAAGGATGATCTATACTAACAACTCGTTTTACTCCGCGCTCATTAAACCATTTTTTCTCAAAAGGGATAATCGTAAAAAGAGTGTGAACAAATTGACTTATTTTTTTTACTCTATACTCTTTCCAGGCCCAAGCTTGAGGGGCAACGTAATAAAGAACCTCTACTCCGCGCTCTTTTAATTTACCTGCTAATTTTAAATTAAATGACTGGTAATCAACTAAGATAGCTACCTTGCATTGGCGTTTATCAACTTCTGCCAATATCACTTTCATAGCTTTTAGGTAAAAAGGAATTTTTGTCAGAACTCCGCTGTATCCCCAAGAAGAAAAATCATTTAAATGGTAAAGAAGCTCTAGCCCTTTTTCTCTAAGTTCATCTCCTCCGACGCCAAAAAAATGCGTATCTGAGGAATTTTTTTTTAATTCTTCGAAAAAACTTAAAGCATGCTCCTCTCCGGATTTTTCTCCCGTAATAAGCAAGCATGACTTTGAGTGGTTAATCATTAGATCATGACCTCTTGTCCACTCTCCAAGCTCTGAATGACTTTATCAATGAGTTTAACAGCAAGGAGTCCATCTTCAAGCGATACAATAGGTTTTTTATGATTAATAATTGAATCATAAAAATGTCTATGCTCTAGCATTAAATGATCGCGTTTTTCATACTTATCAGCGCTCACAAATTCTGGACCAGGCATACTACCAAGTGCTACTTGGATTTCATTTCGCATAAGATCGACTAGTAATGTTCCTGCCTTATTGGATATTTCTAATTCTCTAACTTCTTTAGTCTGATTACGCCCCACTGTTATCGTTGCTCTATGATTTGATTTAAATTTAAAAGTTGAAGACACATAATCATAGCGATTTGTTCTCATTTTAAAGCCAACAGATTCTACACTGACAGGAATTTCACCGAAGAGAAAAACTAATAGATCCAAATCATGTATCATTAAGTCCTGAACGACATCCACATCGGTTGCTCGCCCTTTAAAAGGAGCCACTCGCTTAAGAGTAATATGGGCCGGCGAAGTAAAAAAATTTTTATATAGCTCTCGCCTCTCCCAGGCTTGATGAAATCTTTCAGAGTGTCCAACTTGTAAAACGAGTTGTTTCTCTTTTAATAAATTCTGCAAAACTAATGATTGTGTAGTTGTCTCAGTCAGAGGTTTTTCACAAAAGACATGCTTATTATTTTTTAAAAGATATTCTACAATTTCAAAATGAAAAGATGTTGGTGTGACAACAAAGGCAGCATCGATATCATTAATACATTTTGAAATATCATCGACAACTTGTGCACCAGGATGAGCCATTT
>CANFNL010000081.1 GCA_947448205.1 Bacteriovoracaceae bacterium | reverse complement strand
TGAAATTTCATAATTTAATTCAGCTGTTAGGGATTCAAAATAGGATTTTTCAATTACGAGTCCGGTTGACCCTATATTGCTTTCTTTTGATAACCAATCTTGTAAAAATATTTTATTTTTTATAAAGACAAAATGCTGATGACTGAGCTGATGATTATCAGTAATCCCCAAGATAGTTTTATCTTGAGCTCCGTGAATGATCTGAAAACTAGAATCGGCATTTTTCATGTTTCCTAGCTTCATTAAGTTTTACCTCTTTAAAAAATTTTGGGACCCGCAAAGCTTTTCACCTCAACGGATCCCATATTTAAACTTATAAGATTGCTTAATAGTTATTTAGGAAATTTTTTATTGTATGACTTGATTACTTCATCAGTAAGATCTTTTTCTTCTTTAGCAAAAAGAATTGGAGCAGTGGCTGCTTCATAAATTAAATCAACATCAGAAGATTTAGCGACATCATCAACGATGGCTTTAACTTTTTCTAAGATTGGAGTCTTAAGTTTTTGTTCTAAGTCTTGAATCTCTTTTTGAAAGCTCGCTGTTTTTTGTTGAATAGAAACAATCTTCTCTTGAATTTCTCTTTCTTTTTTACCTTTTTCTTTTTCATTTAAAACAGATGCTTTCTTTTGGTAATCGTCTTGAAGCTTTCTAATTTTATCTTCTTCGTCTTTTAAGATTTTTTGTTTTTCATCGAATGCTTTCTTTAACTGGTCGCGAACTCCTTGACCTTGGCTAACAGAAATAAGTACTTTTTGAACATCAACTTTCCCTACTGCTACTTTAGCAAAAGTGTTTGTTGAGATTAGCAAAGTTGCAACAACGGCAATTAGTGATTTCATTTAATTTCTCCTCTTGAAAATGTACTTAAAATAATTGTCCTATATCAAAATGAAATTGAGAACCCTGATTTTTATAAATTCCGGTCATTGGGTAACCAAATTCAAAACGAAGTGTTCCGATTGGTGAAAACCATCTAAATCCAAAACCGTAGTCAGTGTAAACACGTACCTTATCCAATCCGCCTGCATGACCGGCATCGAAAAAGACGACCCATTTTAATCCAGCTTCTCTTGAAAGTGGATGCTGAAGCTCTAAATTGGTAAATGTTGAAAAAGTCCCACCCGTATTAAAAGTGAGTAACTGACCAGTTGAATTTACAGCCTTGGATTTTGGACCGACAGCCTCATAAGCATATCCGCGAAGATTTCGAGAACCACCTAAAGTAAATTTTTCCGTACGTGGAATTTTCCTTCCATTCACTTCATCCAAACGAGCAGCATAAAGTCGAGATCTAAAAATCAAGTCACCCCATACTGGATAAAAGCCACGTGCTTCTGCATCATTTTTTAACCATTTTTTGTCTCCACCAAGTCCAGTGTACTCAGTAGAATAACTCAAAAAGATCCCCTTTCTCGAATCAGAGCGATCGTCGCGACGATCGTAAATAATGGAAGTCTGCACTGATGAAGCCAATCCATTTTCTAATTTTACATCGATTGTTGGATCATCAACTGCCTTTATACGAGTATTTTCTAACTTATAAGTCATATAAAGGTTAGTAAAAGTTAAAACAGGATAACCCACTCTAAAATTTAAGCCTTTTTTCTTTTCACTATAAGAGGCAGATGTATCATCACTACTTACAAAAACCCCACCGCCAATATTCCATTTAGTATCTAAGAAAAATGGCTCGGTAAAATCGATACTAAAAGTATTGGAGCTCTTGGCAATATTCAAGCTAAACGTTAAATTCTGCCCAAGTCCTCTAAAGTTTGCCTGAGACACAGAGGCTTGAAAAAATCCACCTGTGGCCGTTGAGTAACCTGCTCCTAGTGAGATCTGTCCAGTATTTTTTTCTTTGACAGAAATTTCAACATCGAGAATATCATCTTTGTCTTTTGGCGATACAGTATTGAAAACTATTGAATCTGGTTCAAAAAATCCTAAACGTTGAACATTTTCTTTAGACTGCCGAAGAGCTGTACCGTTAAACTTTTGACCTTCGTGAATAAGAAGTTCTCGGCGAATAACTTTATCCCTTGACTTTGAGTTTCCTTTAACCTTAAAGCGACCAAAGTAAGCAATTTTTCCTTTTTCAAAAGAAAATTCAACATCAACTTTATTTTCCCCGGGAACTATATTTAGATTACGTATAACGTTGGCGAAGGCATACCCTTCATCCTGATACATTTCAGTTAATGACTGAATATCTTTGCGAAGTGATTCTTCAGAATAAGTTTCATTTTCTTTAAGAGTTAGTTTTTCTCGTAAATCCCCTTCAGGAAAAAGAATTTCACCTACGAAGGAAATTTTATTAATTGCAAACTGTGGCCCTTCTGTAAGCTTCATGGTGATAAAAACCCATTTTTTATCTTCTGAAATAGTAATCTCTGGCGTGCCAATATTGATTTGGAGATAGCCCTTCATGCGGTAGAAGTACTTCATTCTCTCGATATCGTTTTGAAAATTGATCTCTTTAAAATTTCCTGAGCCTGAAAGCGCTGAAAAAAGGCTATCTTCTTGAGTTTGAATAATGCTCTTTAATTCTTCATCCTTAAAAGCTTTATTCCCCAAAAAACTAATTTTTTTAACTTTTACTTTATCAAACTCTTTAACATTAAAAACAAGCTCAATATTTTCTTCATTTATTTTTTTTTCTTTGTAATCAACAGAAGCTAAGTAGTACCCTTTCTCTTCATAGTGCTTCAATAATGCCTGAACATCATTTTTAACAGAATTTGTATCTAGAATTGAAAAGACTCTTGTTTTAACTTGGCCTTTTAAGTCATCATCAGATAAGCCATCATTGCCTTCAAAACTTATCTTAGTAACAATTGGCTTCTCTTTCATTTTAAAAATCAGTACATTTTTACCAGCAACTACAACGTGCTCAGCTTCGACTGATTCAAAATATTTCATGGAGTAAATTTTTTCGAGATCTCTCTTTAGTAAATAATTGTCTAAAACCATGTTAGCTTTAGCGCCAATTCTTTCTAAAACTGCTTCTTTTTCAACTTTTTTTAGGCCAGAAACTTCAATTTTATCAACTTTAAAAAGATCTACACGCGGACCGATATCCTCGCTAGCATAAACAGCTGGTCCCCGAGATATGCTCAGTATAAATGATATGGCTAAAATAATAACTCTCAGAGACATAGATCTCCACAGTGGATAAAACAACTAAGGTATTAAAAAGTAGCAAGAAGTCTTCGATGTGCAAAGAAATTTCTAGTTAGTTACCAGTATTCCGTCCCTCATTAATAATTGATTACTAAAACTTTCTGCGATGAGTGGATCATGCGTCACTACAACTAAGGTTGCTTTAAACTCACGAGCTAATGATCTCAGCAGTTGAATGACCTTTTGAGAGTTCTCCGAATCAAGGTTTCCAGTTGGCTCATCGCAAAGTAAAAGTTTCGGCTTTAGTGAGAGTGCACGGATAATATTTATCCTTTGTTGTTCCCCACCAGATAATTCAAATGGAAATTTTGTCAAGCAATGGGATACATTCAAAGTTTCACTCAAAGCCAGCACTCGGGATTTAACATCTTGAGTTACTTTGGTACTGAAACCAGCAAGTCTTGCGGGCAATAATAAATTGTCCAAACAATTCATAGAAGGAAGCAAAAAATGAAACTGGAAGACAAATCCTACATAACGATTGCGATAGACGGCGAGTTCCTCATCAGAGAGTTCAGCTAAATTTTTTTGATTAACAATGACTCTTCCTTCACTTGGTCGATCAAGGCCTCCTAGTAAATAAAGCAAGGTCGATTTTCCGGAACCTGAGGCTCCTCTAATAAGATATTCTTCTCCCTCGTCCATGGTCAAACTTACACCATTGAGAGCTCTGGATTGTTTATAGAATTTTTTAACATTTTCTAATTTTATAATTATGCCCATATAAACCTCTTAAGCAAACTCTTGCCTCAATCCTTCAAGTAAACTTTTTTGTTTAATTTTTCTCAAAAGATAATAGGTGATAATTAATATCCATAGCAATGCCAAGGCAAAGACAAAGAGATAATCTTTTGCCGTTAAGTAGAGCTCAATTCTTGGCATGGTGTATATTTCTGAAGGCAGCTCAAAAAGTGAGAGTTTTAAAAGTGCAAACTTGAAAATTTGTACAAAAACTAAAGAGAGCAAGCAGGATAAAAACCATATCAAAAAGACCAGCTGAATCCAAAGATCACTCATGGCTTTTTTCGACATACCTAGTGCTTTGAAAAGAAATAATTCTTTTGATTTTTTTTCATTGATAAAAATAATAAAGGCTAAGATATTAAAGATTGAAATAACAACTACCATCTGCAGGATTAAGCTAATCATGACTTTTTCAATCTTCACCGCATCAATTAGTGAAGAAAATTCCCGCCAATAGGGTTTGAAATAAAAGTCTTCGCCAAAATACCGACGAAATAGCGGCAAGGAGCTCTCGATCATTTTAATCTCTTCTCCCTGCGCTGATTTAGGATTTATAGGAACATTAAATGAAATCATATTTACTTTATTTTTAAGCTCTAAAATCTTTTGAATTTCATCTAGGCGGATATAAACCATTCTTGAATCTTTTTGATAAATACCATGATTGATTATGCTGGAAACTTTGAACCTCAAAAGAGCAGGCATTGATTTCACTTCAGCATTTCCTCTTCCAAAAGCTAGGACTATTTCATCACTGACTTTTATCTGATTAATCTTGGCTATTTCAGACCCAATGGCTGCTTCTCCTGACTGAAGTTTAAGCGGAAGTGAGACAACTTCAGCATAGTGATCATCTATTCCTTTAACTAAAACTCCGTGAGACTCTTCATTGAAAATAAGAAAACTTTCAGTTTGGACTAGCCCAGAGTAATTTTGTATGAGTTGTTTGGAAAATTTATTTTTTAATTTTTCATCGATAATGAAAAATCCATTTCGAGAATGCATTGAGACATCCCCTACTGATTTTTTTAAGCCCATTTTCAGGGCATGCTCAAATCCATCCATGATTCCCATCGTTGATAAAATTACAGCAATAGAAAAAGCCATTCCTGCAAGAACTCCGATAGCAAATTTAATCGTCGTTGGATTATCCAGAAATAAGGAGAGAAAAAGTCTGAAGCGAGTCCCCTTCATTTTCTAATGCTCACTATGCAGAGTTGCACTTTCAACTAACCAACGAAGATGGGCATCGATAAAACCATCGAGGTCACCCTCTAAAACTTTTTCAGCATTGGATGTTTCAAAGTCTGTGCGGTGATCTTTTACTAATTTATAGGGATGAAGGACGTAAGATCTAATCTGAGCTCCCCAGGCAATATCTTTTTTATTGGCTTCTTGTTCTGCTTCTTTAACTCTTCGTTTTTCCATCTCTAAGTCGTAGAGTCTGGAACGAAGAACTTTCATGGCCTGTGCCTTATTTTGCAATTGTGAACGCTCGTTTTGGCAAACGACTACTAGATTTGTAGGTAGATGGGTTAGTCGTACTGCTGAGTCCGTAGTGTTTACACCTTGACCTCCTGATCCTCCTGCTCGATACACATCTATTCGTAAGTCTTTGTCCTGAATATCAATCTCGATAGTATCATCAATTTCAGCAGAAACAAATAATGAAGCAAATGAGGTATGCCTTCTACCAGCAGAATCAAATGGAGAAAGACGAACAAGCCGATGAACTCCTGATTCAGATTTTAATAATCCATAAGCATAGTTCCCAGTTATTGTGAGTGTTGCCGATTTGATTCCAGCAGAATCCCCCTCTTGGGTATCTAGGATTTGTACTTTAAATTTTTTAGATTCAGCCCATCTCATAATCATCCGCAATAGCATAAATGCCCAATCACAGGACTCAGTCCCACCTGCCCCGGCATTAACTGTTACAATTGCATTATTGGGATCAACTTCGCCTGAGAGTAAGACTTTTTGCTCGGCCAAGAGAAATTCATTGAGAAAACTTTTATAAACGTCCAAAGCCTCTTGAGCGGAGGATTCGTCATTTTCAGTTACAGCAAAATCCAAGAGAACATCAAAATCATCATACAATTGTTTAAGATGAGTATAGGTATTGACAACTTCTTCAATGACAGATTTTTCTTTTTGAATTTTTGCCGCATTTGTGGAGTCATCCCAGAATCCTTCCATTCCTTCGATGCGCTTAATTTCCTCTATGCGATTTTGCTTTTTTTCAATCTCAAAGAGACCTCCGAAGAAGATCGAGCTTCTCGGTGTAATTTCTCATGTCTAATTTTTTTTCATTGAGTTCAATTTTAATTTGTTCATTCATCGTCTGTGTGCCTTAGCTTAAACTATCTTTTTTAATTTTTTATAAATTTTATTCACTAGCTCTGATTCATGAGCTTCCATGATTTTTTCTTCTTTTTTTGAAATTTCATGATCAAAACCCAAAAGATGTAAAAGCCCATGAACCGCAAGATGAATAACTTCCTGCTCAAAAGTTATTCCAAATTCCTGGGCCTGAGATTTTGCGACTTCTTTACAAATGACAATATCACCAAGATCGATCTCGCGAAAAAGCTGCTCTTTAACTTTTTTATCAGGACGTATATTGTCATAAAGAGGAAAGGATAAAACATCTGTCGCATAATTTTTTTGGCGGTAGCTATGGTTTAACTTTTTAATTTTAGCTTTTCCACAAAGAGTCATAGTTAAATTGACTTTCTTAACGGTGTGAAAATGAGGATTTTTAGATAAATAAGTTTGAAAGCTCTTTTCCAAAACTGGCTGCAATGACAAAATATCGAGGCTCAACTGGCCTTTATCTTTACTAGCTTTCTTTTTTACTACAATATTATTGAGAACCATGATTAATTTCATCCTTAAAAAGGTAACACATGAAAAGTAATTTTGAAAAACTAAAAGATGTCATAAGTGAACTTCGCCATCCGGTAAATGGCTGTCCTTGGGACTTAAAGCAGACCCATGAGTCATTACTCAAATACCTGCTCGAGGAATCATATGAATTTATCGAAGCGGTAGAAGAAAAAAATCCAAAAAAAATGGAAGAGGAAATTGGCGATGTTTTAATGCAAGTTTTGTTACATGCTCAACTCGGCAAAGAAAATGATCTTTTTGATATCGAATCTGTCAGTGCCGTCTTAACTGAAAAACTCATTAGAAGGCATCCTCATGTTTTTGAACACAAAGACACCACTCTCAGTGCTGACCAGGTACTTATTAACTGGGACAAAATTAAAAAAGAAGAAAAAGCTAGAGAGGCTGGCACTCATACTCATCACCGTATTTCTCTATCAGTGCTAAATGCTCCCCCACTTATGGCCGCTTTTAAAATTGGAAAAAAGACGAACGATTTAAAATTTGACTGGGATGATTATAATCAAGTAGCTTACAAAGTTGAAGAAGAATGGCAAGAACTTAAAGAAGAAATCACACCTCATCGTGAAATGAATAAAGCCGCAGTATTTGAAGAATTAGGCGATCTGCTTTTTTCTATCGCTCAACTTGCTCGCCATCTAGAGCTAGACCCCCACGATGCTCTTCGGGCTGCTAATGCTAAATTTTTGAGACGCTTTCATTCAATGGAAGATATTATGAAAAGTAAGGGAGTTAATCTCGAGGATATGAATCAAGAACAAATGGATGTTTATTGGAATCAAGCAAAAGTTGATGAAAAAGCTAAAAAATAATTTAGTTAAACTGACTCCGTCTTCCAGACTCTATCAAATACCGGTTCCAATCATTGGACTTACCGGCGGAATTGGAACTGGAAAAAGTACTGTCGCAGACCTTTTTCATAAAAATAAAATCCCGGTAATTGATGCAGACAAATTAGTAAAGTCTATTTATCAGCAAACTGAGGCATTGGATTTTATCCGAAGTCAATTCCCCGAAGCTATCGAGGAGAACCAGATAAATTTTAAGAAATTAAGAGCGATTGCTTTTAGAGATCCTCTGGCAAAAAAGAGCATTGAAGATTTTATTTATATAAGACTGCCTGGAGAATTTAAGAGAGCCTTTCTTCAACTCAATTCACCTCAATTAGTAGTTTATGATGTGCCACTTCTCTTTGAAAAGGGACTCGATTCATTAATTGATTTAAGTATTTGTGTTTATGCACCAAAACATATCCAAATAGATCGAATCATCAAGAGAGATCACTGCTCACGAGAGATTGCATTGAAAATAATTGATCAACAAATGAGCATTGGAGAAAAAAGAAAATTGGCTAGTTTTACAATTGAAAATATAGGAACAATAGAATTCCTTAAAAAAGGGCTCCAAGATTTATTGGACAAAATCTTAGAGCCCTCAGCATAGTATTAAACTTGATTTTCTATTGGTGAAATTATTTCTAAATGTTCAGAAGTCAAACCTGAAAGCTTACACATATCATCTATGCGCTTCATTTCGGATTTTAAATTCACCACTAATACTTTTAGTGTATTGACCATTTCATCATCTTTAGACCGAGCATTTTGTGAAATTCGCGATACTGAAAATTGTGCATTATCAAGATTACTTTTAATTGTATCTAGGCGACTTTTAGCTACTTCAAGATCAATTTTCTCTCTTGATTCAACCATCATGTCAACTTTCGTAATTGTAACATCTAACTGAGTAACAACTTGATTAAAATTAGATAGTACATTATCAAATCCTTTTATTTCCAGTTTAATCTTGCCTAAAAACTGATCTATCCTCAAAGAGTCATCTTCATGATTTTGAAAAATAATCAGTTGGTCTAATACCTGAGTAATTCTTGATTTGAAGTCTTCGACGTTTGTTTTTAGTTCTTTAAATTCAGTTTTCAACGAAGTAATAGTTTTCAAGCTTTTAATATAATCATCGACATTTTTTTCTGCATTCTCAGCACTACTAAAGACTTTATTTTGCTCTTTATAAAATTCTCTTGAAGTACTAAGAGCATATCTAAATTGTTCTTCAAGTTGATCGCGATTATCAAGGATAGCAGATATAGATGCCTTGAACTGATTGTATTTTGAAACTGAATCTCGTTGAGTTTCAAAAGATGAAACTAGGGATTTTCTCATCTCGGATACAATATTAGTTTTTTCATTTACTATTGCTTCTAATTGCTCAATCTCATTGTTGAGATAGTCGCGCAACTCTTCATTTTTTTCTACATACCTTGAGAGGACAGAGTATAGTTCTCCGCCGCCAGCTTCTTCGATTTCTGATCGTAAGCTACTCTTTACTTCGTTGGTCATAGACTCATTAAAATGCGCATTTACATAAGATATAATCGGCTTTGTAATTGCTGATTTTTGGTTATTGATTTGGTTTTCTATTGCTCGCATAGGATAAAAAATAATCATAATCCTTTTTTGAGCTGAATATTCAACAGGAGAAATATGCATTTCGTATGGGAGTGACTCCGCCATTGAAGCGGTTTTAACTTGAATCTTGTATACACCAGAATTACTCATTCTAAGAGCACTTAAAATCAAACTATTGTCTTCAAGATTAGTAAAACGTTGTAAAAAATCCCATGAAAGTGAGTCCCCAACTTCTTCATTAAAGTTTTGCAATTGCCATTGCTCATAAAAATGAGTGTTTCCCCAAACGAGATTTAAGTTTGAATCAAGCAGTATTGAAGCAAAAGGCATAGCCTCTTGAAAGATAGAGCCAAATGACATTCTTTTGTGGATATAATCTCGATACTTTTCAAGTTCCAAATTGAAATCATGTGAAAATGTAGTCTCGTGTTTTGATTCAAGTTGGATTAACCCATCTTTAATTGTATTTAAAACGAGTTTTTCAATCTTTTGAGAATTGCTCTTAGAAGAGTAGTTGTAAATAGAAATTCCTAGTGCAATAGCTCCAATTAAACTTGAAAAAATAATTATCAATGAATAAAGAATAGTTTGGGAGCTTCTTTCAAATTGAATTTTTTTCAATGCAATTTCAGGCTCAACGAATTTAAACCAGGCATTGTAATCTTGGGAGAAATTTTTATATAAACGATTAAAACTTTTATGATCTTCAACGTAAGTATCAAGCTGGCTTACTTCTGATTTTATTGCTTTAATTCTATTTATTATTGCAGCTTTAATATCGGAATGTAATCCTGATGATTGCGTAAAATTCATCATAGCTTCGATATCATTATTTATGGATTGAGCAAGATTTTGGGTTTTTTCAAAATTATATAAGCCCCCCTGCATCAAGCGCCCCGGAGAAGCCTTCACTCTTAAGTTCATGGCCATTTTAGTTAGCGTTGGCCATTTTTTTTCAGTTACAAAATTTTCAAATAGTACTGCTTTGGCTGAGATGTTGTTTAAAATACTTGTAAGTTCAGGAGCAGATTGGAAATTGCTTAAAATTGTTTTAACTTTTTTGGTATTTTCATTAAAGTCAATTTTATCGCTTGCAGACTTAATTGCAGTCAAGTCATGGATATCTTGCTCTAGTCTTGCAAATACCGTGTTTGCATCTTTTATTCTATCACCATCAACAAATTTTTTAATTTCATCTACGTCATTGCGTTCTTTAACAGTACGTACTTTACTCGTACCATCATAGAGGTTACTGACATAATCAACATTTAATAAGCCTGCTTCCCAATAATGTTTTGCTCCATAAGCAAAAAGACCAGTTATTGCCAATAAAACAACAACGTAATAAAAATGCACAACTCGTCCTAGAGTAAATCGCATACAAGCTCCTCAAAACAAAAATTTGATCGAAATTTTTTAGAAATTGAATAGGGAGAAAAAATCAATTTTTCTATAATATGTAGAAACATCCTGTTCCCTCATTTGTTCTCTATCTTGACTACTTGTCAGATTTCGTAAAAAAGAATCTCCTGAAAGATTTCCTTTAATAGGTAGTATGATTGAAACTGGTCGAAATAAAAAGGGGAAGTGTAAAATTTCTTTATTGGCCGATTCCATACGTGTTAAGTCTGGTAATCCAAAAAAGTGATTTACGCTTAGATCACTACCGATTTCTATAATATTATGCTCACCTACTTGATTTATTTGTTCTAGTTTTGCGCGGTAGTGGCAAAAAATATTTGAAAATCCTACAAAGTAGTTCTCTCTCGCTGTTGGTTTGAAATTAACTTTGTAGATCAAAGTATCATCATGCGAAATATCTACTTTTAAATCCAACTTAAGTAGTCCAGTTCTAGTTGTTCTTTCTAAGTTGAATGTTAGAAGTACTTTTTCTCGCAAAAGTTTGCGAGTAACAACATAAATAAATTTGCGATTCATGTTTAGGTAGTTTGCTTCAAAGATCTGACCAGATATAAGCAATCTTCCTTCG
This sequence comes from Bacteriovoracaceae bacterium, assembly GCA_947448205.1. Classification (GTDB taxonomy): domain Bacteria; phylum Bdellovibrionota; class Bacteriovoracia; order Bacteriovoracales; family Bacteriovoracaceae; genus Bacteriovorax. The sequence goes on along the minus strand of CANFNL010000081.1, from coordinate 904 downwards.
TCTTGCTGAACCTCAATTGTTCCATGGTAATTAAATAGTGTGACGACTGAAAGTACTTCAGGAATAATCTCTAAAATTAGATTCCATTTTTTAAGATCAATCTTTGAGGTTGATTTTTTATAATCAAAATCCTTAAACTTTGATTGATTATTAAAAAATTCAGAAATTATAGACTCAAATTTTTCGTCTAAAATCCTTGACACTGTATCGTAAGTTACACCATTTTGATTAGTGCTAGCATCGGCTTTTCTCTTCATTTCCGATAGATGAAAATAAGCTCTCCCTATCAAGGGCGATAGAGAGAACTCAGACAATAATTGAATGTCCTCGAGTGTAGTCAAGCTTTTTTCGAAATCTTCTAAATAAGAGTCATGATGAATGCTTTTATTCATTTTAACTTGCTAAGTCCTCTACTGACTCGAACATGCTACGCAATTTTGCTCTAAGCTTTAAGATGGCTTGAGTGTGGAGTTGTGAAACTCTCGACTCAGTTACATCTAGAACTTGGCCAATTTCTTTCAAATTTAGGTCTTCATAATAGTATAGTGACAGTACTAATCTTTGCTTTTCAGGCAAAGTCATAATACCCTCTTTAATCTTTTCGCGTGAATCTTTTTGACTTACAGTAGTGTATGGATTTAGGGCCCTGTGATCTTCCATGACTTCTGAAATTAATTTTTTATCACCCTTATTAAAACTTGCTGAATCATCAATGTTTAAAAGTGAAATTGATTTTGCCTTATTTAATAAATCGTGAAATTCTTCTTGATTCATTCCAAGCTCTGAACACATTTCTTCGTCAGTTGCCGGACGGCCCAAATTAGCTTCAAGTTTAGTGTAAGCTCTTTCTACTGTTTTAGCTTTTTCACGAATAGATCTTGGTACCCAATCTTGGGCACGAAGT
>CANFNL010000080.1 GCA_947448205.1 Bacteriovoracaceae bacterium | reverse complement strand
TCCTGGCCAGCTCTGAGATGGAAGTACCTTTGTCAAAATGTTCAGACAAAATGCTAAATTTTTGTGATTTTGTTAGTCTTTTTCTGTTCAGATCCATAGCTTTTCTCCAAAATTAGGAGGTAGCCTTCAAACGGGGGTCACGAACAATTTACCACACTAGTAATATTTTTGTTTATGCCTTAAGATTTTAAAATATTATTAATATTTTATTAAAATTATTGAAAATTTATAAATATTCAGAAGGATTTTTTTGGTGCCTAATTTGCTAAAAATTTTTTCTGCCTCTAGTGAGGAGTTGCAAAAAGTTTTAGAACTTGTCGATCAATCCTGTCTAATCGCTATTACTGATATTCAGGGCAATATTACTTTTGCTAATGAAAATTTTTGTAATGTTTCTCAGTATTCCCAAGAGGAATTACTTGGACAAAATTTTAGAATCTTTAAATCCGGCCATCAAACAGAATATTTTTACGAAGATTTATGGAAAACCATTACTGAGGGAAAGACTTGGCGTGGGGAAAATCAAAATCGCGCCAAAGATGGCAGCCTTTTTTGGGTTAAAAATGTCATATCTCCTACTTTTCATAAATCCGATGACCAAAAGCCACTTTTTTTTATTTCGATTCAAAACGATATTACGGAGCAAAAAAGGCTCGATTTGATTGCTTCTAAATTAAGCTTAGAGCTCAAAGAAGCAAGACTTGCAATAGAAGAGCAAAATCAGCTTATCTCAACAATTGGGCACGACTTAAAAAGTCCTTTAATGGTTGCAAGAATTTATGCTCAAAAAATGGAAAAGAAGTTTGTCGTCGCTGAAAAGATTCAGATGTTATCTGGTAAAATTACTAAAAACATTGATCGCGTCGACAAGATGATTTCCAAAATTATAGACTCCAGTACAGCAAAGGATAAAAATCATCATTGCATTATCGAATGTACAAAATTTGATATTAATCAATTAGCAATGGAAACCCTAGAGAGTCTCTCGATTGTTTATGGAGAGCGTTTTGTATTTGTCCCTAAAGGAGAAATCACGGGCTTTTGGTGTGATAGCAGTATCAAGCGAATTATAGAAAATTTAGCTACCAATGCAATTAAATATGGCGACAAAAATCACAAAATCACAATTAATATCTTTGAAGCAAACAACAAAGTTAAATTATCGGTTCATAATGTTGGAAATCCCATTGCAGCAGTGAATTTAAAGACCATCTTTGATTACCTAGAAAGAACTCATCAGTCGATATTAGGTGATCAGCCCGGATGGGGAGTCGGCCTTCATGTGGTGAAGACTATGGCAGAACTTCATGGAGGTTCTGTCCATGTGAGCAGTGATTCACTAAATGGCACAAATTTTACGGTTACTCTACCCAAGGATGCTACTTTGTACTTGAGTGAAGAAACACTTAATTCTTCTAATTTTCTGATGACTTCTGAATGCAATAATTTTTTAAGACTCTTTCGGCATATGCCAGAAATGCTAGTGATATTATCTGGTCCTAATCACGTATTTGAATTTGTAAGCGACTCTTATGTTAGAATTATCGGCACAGATTATACTGGAAAATCGCTTCGTGAATTTGCTGATGACAAAAAAATCTATCTAAAAATTTTGGATGAAGTCTTTAAGACAGGCATTCCTTTTAGAGTAAAAAGAGCTCCCATTTCTATTAAGGGAGAAATCCGTTATTTTAATCATACATGGGTGCCTAGAAAAAATAAAGAAGGAGCTGTAATCGGAATCCTCTCACTCTCCAGCGAAGTTTAGGCTTAGGTATTTTTTGATATCATCGATAGCAACAATTTTTAATTTATAGGTTTTGGAAAACTCTATTAACTCGGCTCCCTTTAGCGCTTCTCCTTGCTCATTGAGAGTTTCGCAAAGGACGGCCACCTGATAAAGGCCAGCTAATTTCATAAGCTCTATGGCCGCTTCCGTATGACCTTCTCTAGCAAAAACTCCCAATTCATGAGCTATTAAAGGAAAAACGTGTCCAGGTCGTTCAAAATCAGTGGCGCAGGCCTGAACTTCAGTCATTTTTTTTATCGTTAATGCCCGATCCTTAGAAGAGATTCCTGTATGAGTGCCGACAGCAGCATCTATGCTTACGGTAAATGCTGTCTGGAGAGTGCCTAAATTTTCTGGAACCATCAGAGTCAAATTTAATTTTTTTGCAACGGCAGAGCTTACAGGATTAGTGATCAAGCCCCTAGCGTGATTGATCATAAAATTAATTTTTTCGGTCGTTATAAACTCAGCGGCCATTAAAAGATCTGCCTCATCTTCACGATCGCGACTGTCTGTCACCAAAATCAGATTTCCTTTTTTTAAATTGGCAATGGCTTCTTCAACTGATTTTCTTATTGTTTCCATGAGGCTAGCTTACTAGGGATGAAACAATAAGTGAAATGCTGGTTTGCTATTGTCTAGGCCTTTCTTATATTTTTTGAAGACTTCATAATCTTTAGCAATAAATTCATCTATGACCTGATAGATCTCCTTAGGAGTCATTGGATGATCGAATTCAATGGCCCTCACTTCTAAATTTTTATAAAAGGTTTCGCCTATATTATCCAAGGCCATAAATAATTCCATTTGAGCTGGATTCATAGTGAGGGAGAACTTTTTACTTAAGAATTTTTTGATCAAAGGAGTACGCCTTAAGAGCCAAAAAGCTCTAGACTCTACATCCATTTTTAAACTTGGATCAATTTGATATCCTTCTTTATCCATGCGCTCAAAAAGTTTGGTAAGAATAAAATCTTTATAACGAGACTCTTCTAATTTTTTTGGATTTCGCCATTCAGCAACTATTTCAAATCGAGGATCAAATTGGATATCTCCTGGTGCAAAAACATTCAATGTATCAATATTTTCTTTGGTCACAGGCACACCAATTGTATTTAAAAAAGGAATCATACCTGTGGTGAATTGAGATTTAAAAAGCGGAATATAATCGCTCTTGGGATCAGCAAGCTTAAAGCCTTGACCTATAACCTCGGAGCAAAAAAGTTTCGAATCATCTCTGTAGTTCATGCTGAAATCATACTCAATGGCCTTGCCAGAATTTTGAGCTTTGGTAACTCTTTCATACATAAGCTGCGAGGCTTTCTCAGCAATAGCGTTATCGTTATATCTAAAGACGACAGAACGGACATTTTTTTCATTAATATGATCTATAATTGGTGCTGTGATACTGCCAACTTCGATATGGGCTTCACTGGTGAAGATCTCTTTTGTTTCTTGATCTTTATAAACGAAACTTAAATGTGAGAATTGATAATCACTTTGTGCAATTCTCGCTATGGCAGCAGAGCTATATGCGTTTCCTCTTGAAAGAATAACATCACCAGATTTTAAATCTTCATAGCTTGAAAAATCAGACTTATATTTTGGATTAATTAAAAGATAGGGAAAACTCCCTTTTAAATTAACATATTCCATCGGTGAGTTAGCGGCCCTTTCCATCCTAATTTCAATTAGGTAATCTTCCACATATCTCAATGCCTTAAAAACATCTTGAGCATTTTGGAGACATTTTTTTGCGGAAGTTCCATTTAAGCTGAATTTATTAAATGAGTCTTTAAGTGCTAGTCTGGTTAAAAAAGATTCTTTGATGTCTTCATCAATAGATTGAAGGTCGCTTCTTTCAAAAATAGTGACACTTCCAGCAATATTAAAAAGTTGGTTATAGATATTTTCATATTCTTTAGAGCAAGCTGCTGAATCTGTAGAGATTAAAGATGTGGCATTTTGAATTTCACCATAAATCCCGGAGAGCATTGTTTCCCGGGCGGCAGCAGGTTTTCGCTCGCCAAACATCGCACAACTTGAAGTGAGTAATAACAAGCCAGATAAAGAAATCCAAAAATACTTCATTAAATTCATCCAGAGAGAGAGGCTCTTTTTATTTTAATGTTTTTTATACCTTGCCTCTAGCGGGCAATTAATACTCGAGTAAAATATGTAACATTCTTCTAAGAGGTTCAGCGGCTCCCCATAAGAGTTGGTCACCGACAGTGAAAGCATTGATAAAACTTGGTCCTAAATTCATTTTACGGACTCTTCCAATGGGAATTTGAAGATTTCCGCTTGTAAATTCAGGAGTTAAATACTGGAGAGTTTCGGCCTTCTTATTGGCCACTAATTTTACCCAAGGGTTATGCTCGCTAATCATTGATTCAATTTCATTGAGAGGAATATCTTTTTTAAGTTTAATGGTTAGAGCTTGACTATGGCATCTCATGGCTGAAATTCTGACACATGTTCCATCGATAGCTATGGGATTTTTTGTTTGCAGGATTTTATTGGCCTCAACGCTTGCTTTCCACTCCTCCTTGCTCTGGCCATTTTCTAATTCTGAATCAATCCAAGGCAGAAGATTAAAGGCCAGTGGATGGCCAAAATTTTCACTAGGAAACGACGGATCACTTAAAAGAGTTTTAACTTTTTTTTCAACAGATAAAATTTTATCTGAAAGATTATCGCCTTCTTTCATCACGTCATCTGTGACAAATTTCATTTGCTTTAACAATTCATTCATATGGCGAGCACCTGCTCCAGAGGCCGCTTGATAAGTCATTGAGCTGATCCATTCTATTGAATCACTGGCAAATAATCCCCCTAGAGCCAACATCATCAACGAGACCGTGCAATTTCCACCAATAAAATCTTTTTGTTGATTTTTAAGAGCTGATTCAATGACATGTTTATTGATTGGATCGAGGATAATGACGGACTTATCCTCCATGCGCAAAGTTGAAGCCGCATCAATCCAATAACCTTTAAAGCCACTCGAGCGAAGTTCTCTATGGACTTTAGAAGTGTAATCTCCACCCTGACAAGTAAGAATAATGTCCATTTGTTTGAGAGAATTTAGGTCGTAAGCATCTAACAAAATTGGATTGCTATTGATGAGAGTAAAAGGATGATGAGTGCCCTTTTGAGAAGTGGAAAAAATACTTGTTTCAAAATGAGAGAAATCTCCTTCGGACATCAAGCGATCCATAAGAACCTGTCCAACCATTCCTCTCCAACCGACAATTCCTAATTTCATCTTGCTCATTTATTTTCCTTCCATATTTTTCTTTTTTGTTTTCACGCTATTTTTTATCTTTTAGAATACTTTGTAAAATAGATTGTTTTTGTCGGGATTAGAGAATGAATGAGTTATATGTTGTATCTAAATTTGGTGGAACTTCAATGGGAGATGTGGAGTGCATGCTCAGAAGTGCTCAAATTGTCCTCAGGCAGAAATCCATTCTTGTGGTGGTTTCGGCTACTTCGGGAACAACTAATGAGCTTATTGAACTCTCTAAGATTTCAGAAAAAAGCTCTTGGGATAATGCCCTTTTAATTATCACTAAAATTAAAGTGAAGCACTTAAAAATGGCTCGTGAATTAGAGATGAATCCAGAAAAAATGGAGAATCTACACCAACTTTTTGAAGAACTTGAATCGATGTCTAGAGGAATTCACCTCTTGAAAGATTGCTCCTTAAAGGCTCTAGATTCTATTTTAAGTATTGGTGAGCGCTTATCATCTCATTTATTTACTGAAGCCTTAAGTATTGTTTTTAAGAGGGCCAATTCAGAATATAAGGCTCAATGGTTAGACGCCAGAGATGTTCTGATTACCGACGATCAATTCTCTAAAGCACGTCCACTGACTTCAGAGATTAAAAGACGTTGTGAGGAGCAACTTTCAGGCATTAAGCATACTAATACCGTCTATGTCACTCAAGGATTTATTGGTAAGACGAAATTAGGAATGACTACTACACTTGGTCGAGGCGGTAGTGATTATTCAGCGGCCATATTGGCCGAAGGTATAGAGGCCAATATTTTAGAGATTTGGACTGATGTTGCCGGTATTGCAACCACTGATCCAAGACTTGTCAGCTCAGCTCGCACTATTGCTGAAATATCTTTCAAAGAAGCTTCAGAGTTAGCGACGTTTGGAGCAAAAATCCTTCACCCGGCCACTTTATTGCCGGCCATAAGATCAGATATACCGGTCTTTGTGGGATCAAGTTTTCAACCAGAACTCGGTGGTACGTGGGTTAAAAAAGACGTTGAGGATGCTCCTCTGGTTCGCGCCATGGCGCTAAGAAAAAAACAAATTCTAGTGACATTATCAACTCCAGAGATGCTTTATTCACATGGATTTCTCTACCAAATTTTTAAAGTCTTTAACGATCATAAAGTCAGCATCGATGCCATTACCACGAGTGAAATCAGTGTTTCTTTAACTCTTGATGATTCAACTCTCATTAACCACGATTTAATTTTGGACCTTGAAGCCTTTGCCGATGTTGCGGTTGAAGAAAATTTGGCGCTCATCTCTTTAATTGGAAATAATATTAATCATACACCTGGACTTGCAAAAAAAATCTTTGAAACAATTCCCGATATTAATGTTCGCATGATTTGCTTAGGGGCAAGCAAACATAATTTCTGCTTCATGGTAGCCGAGGAGCTTGGAGCGGTCGTAATAAATCGTTTACATGAAACCTTCATTGGTAATCTAGTATGAATAAAGCAATGAAAATTGCCCTTTTAGGCAAGGGAAAAACTGGTGGAAAAGTTTTAGAACTATTACTTGAGTCAAGAATTCAGCATACGGTCTTTGATTCTGGAAATCCTCCAACTAAAGAAAATCTTATCAATCATGATATTATAATCTCTTTTTTACCCGGTGAAGCTTTTAAAAATTATATATCGTTAATAGTAGAAACAAAAATTCCAGTAATCTGTGGAAGTACAGGAATTAAATTTTCTGAAAACTTTAACGCTGAACTTATTGCTAATAATGTTACATGGATTTATGCCACGAATTTTAGTCTAGGAATGAACTTAGTTTACGAAATGATAAAAGTCATGAGCAACGCTTCAAAAATTTTTCCCTCTCTCACCTACTCTCTTCATGAAATTCATCATACTAAAAAATTAGACTCACCCTCAGGTACTGCGCTTTCATGGATGTCCTGGCTTAATCATGATGTCACTATTACTTCCGAACGAATAGGAGATGTGCCAGGAATCCACGAACTATCATTACTTACTTCAAGTGAAAAAATTTCAATTCGACATGAAGCCCTCGATAGAAAGATATTTGCCGAGGGTGCTCTGTATGCTGCCAAAAAACTATTCACTGACAAAACACTCTTGCCTGGATTACATTTGTTTCAAAATATCGTTCTCGATGATTTACATAAAAAGGAAAAAAAAAATGACGGAGACAAATAAAGAAATAAATAGCTATCCTTTGTGGACGGCCATAGTCACACCAATGAATGAAGATTCATCAATTGATTATATATCTTTTGAAAAAATTCTTCGCGAACAAGATGCCGCTAAAAATGGAATAGTGATCTTAGGCTCCACTGGCGAAGCACTTAATCTAGGCAAAGAGGAATGTAAAAAGATTTTAGAATTTGGACTTAATCTAAAACTCAACTCACCTATTATGACAGGCATCGGCGGCTTTAACTTGGCCGATACTCTAGAGTACACAAATTATTTAAATTCGCTCTCAGCTCTTTCTGCCTATTTAGTGGTAACGCCTTTATACGCCAAGCCTGGCGAACACGGACAAACGGCATGGTTTAAGGCCATCATGGATACCGCGACTAGACCTTGCATGCTTTATAACGTTCCTAGCAGAACAGGTGTTAAAATGCATTTTAATGCCGTAAAAAACTTAGCCAATCATAAAAATTTTTGGGCGATTAAAGAGGCTTCAGGTTCTGTAGAAGATTTTAAAAAATATGTCGAGGCTAATCCAAGGGCTCGCCTTTATAGCGGCGATGATGGAATGATGCCAGATTTTGCTCCACTTGGTTGTGTGGGATTAGTGTCAGTTGCCAGTAACGCTTGGCCTTTGGAGACTCATGCTTATGTTGAAAAAACACTTGAGAAAAAATTATCTGCTGAAGAAGCCGCACTTTGGACGCGTGCCTGCGACTCTCTTTTTATTGCCGCTAATCCCGTGCCAGTAAAAAATCTTATGCATGCTCAAGGAAAAATTAAAACTAATATTTTGCGAGCACCACTAAATCATTTGGATTTATTAGAGAACACACCTGTGCTTGAAGCAAATAAGTGCATTTTAAATTGGTATAAGGAGAACGTATGAGTTCATTGAGCTTATGGGAAGAAACATTAAATAATTTAGAAAATGGATCCGTTCGATCTGCTAATTTTATCGATGGTACATGGGTAGCTAACAAAGAAGTGAAAACACAGATACTTGAAGCTTTTAAAGCAGGTCAATTAAAAGAAGAAAATGGCTTCGTAGACAAGCACACTTTAATGCCACAAAAATTTAGTGTCGAGCGTGGAGTGCGTTTAGTTCCAGGAGGAACATCTATTCGCCGTGGATCTTATATTGCTAGAGGTGTCATTATTATGCCACCAAGTTATATCAATGTTGGCGCCTTTGTCGATGAAGGGACAATGGTGGACTCTCACGTGCTAGTGGGCTCATGTGCTCAAATTGGAAAAAAAGTTCATCTATCTACAGCTGTGCAAATTGGAGGTGTCCTTGAACCCATTGGGGCCGCTCCGGTTATTATTGAAGATGAAGCCTTCATTGGTGCTGGGGCAATCATAGTTGAAGGCATTGTGATCAAAAGAAGAGCTGTCATCGCTCCAGGTGTGATTTTATCAAAAGGTATTCCTGTTTATGACTTAGTTAATGAACGCTTATTAAATATTGGTGAGCCAATACCTGAAAATGCTATTGTCGTTGCGGGCAACCGACCAGTCAAAAATAATAATAATTGGGCAAAAGAGCTGGGTATCACCCTTCAATGTGCAGTGATTGTTAAATATAGAGATGAAAAAAGTGACGCCTCACTTGTGCTTGAGGATTTTCTTCGCTAGTTATGACAATTGTTTTACAAAATCTCAGTGTACTCCAAGTTATCCTATTACGAGGAGTACACATCAATGAATACAACACACAACTCACCAAAAATCATTCCCACTAAATCAGAAGTTGATTGGGTGAATACTATTTTTTTAACCACCACTCCAATTTTTGCCGTGGTCCTCTCTATTATTTATTTTAGAGGACATGGATTTGAGTGGAAACAAATTCTTTTGGCCATCATTTTTTATTATATCACTGGTCTCTCTATTACTGCTGGCTATCACCGCTTGATTTCTCATAGAGCTTACAAGGCAGGAAGTCTGGTTAAATTTATTTGCTTAGTTTTTGGTGCCGCTGCTTTTCAAAACTCGGCACTTAAATGGAGCACAGATCATCGTATTCATCATCGCCACGTTGATCATGAGAGAGATCCATATAATATCAATAAAGGTTTTTTTTATGCTCATATTGGCTGGATTTTTTTTAAAGAAACAACTCCTAATTCAGAAGTTAATTATCCAAAAGATCTATTAAATGACAAACTTGTGATGTGGCAACACCGCAATTATCTTTGGATTGCCATAGCAGTAGGTTTTGTACTCCCTACAGTCGTTGGTTATTTTTTAGGTTCTGCTCTTGGAGGCCTTGCTCTGGCAGGAATAGCTCGGGTTGTTTTCGTTCACCACTGCACCTTTTTTATCAACTCCCTCTGCCACATCGTCGGCACACGCCCTTACTCAGATACTAATACTGCTAGAGATAGCTTTATCATGGCATTGTTTAGCTATGGTGAAGGCTATCATAATTACCACCACTATTTCCCAAGCGATTACCGAAATGGAATACGTTGGTACCACTTCGATCCGACCAAATGGCTTATTAAAACACTATCGTTTATGGGATTGACTAATGATCTAAAAAAAGTTCCTGAAAAACTAATTCTTGAAGCCCGCCATCAGATGAAATCAAAAAAGTTTCAATCGATATAAAAAAAGACCGGATATAAAATCCGGCCTTTTTTCTTATAAGTGATAACGGATTGAAGTCACAACTTTTCCCGCCTTTAATCTCAAGGCAGTTCTTAAAACCAGAGTCATTTGATTGTGCAAGAACTGATGATACCAATGCCTGGTGATAAACTCTGGCACAACTACTGATACTAATTCCTTTCCGGAATCTATATGGACATGATCGATATAATCTAGTAGTGGTCCAAGTACTGAACGATATGGCGATTGAAGAATTTCTAAGGGAAGCCCTTGCGACCATTTCTCCCAGACTTTGAGCATTTTTTCAGTGGCTTCCTTATCGACATCAACATAACAGACCCGAACATCAGTAGAAATGGTTAAAGCATATTGAACCGCCATAACGACGCCAGGATGAATTCCAGAAATTGGAACAATGGCCGTGTATTTTTTCGAATCAGTCAGGTTTAAATTTTGATGATAAGTATCTCGGGCCAATTGATGGCCTACGGCCAGATAATGTCTTTTGATCTGTTTAAAGAAAAAGACTAGGCTTGGAATTAAAAAGACGATAATCCATGCACCATGAACAAATTTTGTAACGGTTATGACAATTAAAACAATGAAGGTTGTGAAGGCACCCATTGCATTAATAATAAGACCTTTTTTCCAATGAGGTTCTTTGATTTTTTTATGATGAACAATCATGCCCAACTGTGAAAGAGTAAAAGAGAGAAATACGCCAACAGCATATAGAGGGATAAGTAAGTGAGTTGAGCCTTTAAAAATAATTATCAAAAGGGCCGCTGACAGAGTTAGGCCCATAATCCCATTGGAGAAAACTAAACGATCCCCAATACTGGATAATTGTCTTGGAAGAAAACGATCTTTGGCAAGTAATGACGAAAGCCTTGGAAAGTCAGCGTAACTGGTGTTAGCAGCTAAAAGTAGGATGAGTGCAACAGCAACTTGGGTGGCGTAATAAAAAATATTGCTGCCAAAAACTGCTCGCGATAAAAGCGACATAACAGTCTGACCAGGAACAGGTGCGATTCCGTAAACGTGGGCCAGTAATGTTATACCCAAGAAGAACACACCTAAAATGGCCGACATCCAAATCATTGTTTTTTTCGCATTTACTTGTGAAGGCTTTTTAAATATTGGAACGCCATTGGAGATGGCTTCAATTCCCGTTAAGGCCGAACATCCTGAAGCAAAGGCCCTTAGAAGTAAAAAGAGAGGCACTTCAGGATAATTTTCATGAAAAATTGGAGCTTGTTGAATCACTTCACCAACAATAATTTTATAAAATCCAACACTAATTAAAAGCACAATACTAAAAATAAAAAAGTAAGTGGGATAGGCAAAAATATTTGAAGACTCCCTAATACCACGAAGATTAAGACCCATAATTAAAATTATAATAAGGACGCCAATGATCACGTTGTGCTGAGCAATTATTGGAAAGGCAGATCCAATGTTTTCGACTCCGGCGGAAACGGAAACGGAAACTGTTAGGATATAGTCAATGAGAAGGGCCGCTCCCGCCACGAGTCCTGCCGTTTCACCTAAGTTTTCTTTGGCCACTGTATAAGCGCCTCCCCCGTGAGGATAAGCGGAAATAGTTTGCTGATAAGAAAGTGTGATAATTAAAAGTAATACGGCAACACCAACGGCCATAGGCATCGACCAGGCCATGGCAGCGCTAGAGAGCATAAGAAGAGCAATGAGAACTTCTTCTGTAGCATAGGCGACGCTCGATAAGGCATCGGAGGAGAGAACGGCAAGTGCTTTCCATTTTGGAATTTGCTCTTCTTCTAGTTTATCTAGAGTTAGAGGATCCCCAATCAGAAAGTGCTTTAGTTTTACGAATATCATACTGTTGCCACCATAAAAAATCCTTCGCGAAGAAGGATTAAACTTTTTAATAATTATATATAATCTAGTTAAAATGCGCCTGGAAGTTACCTCTGTCAAGAAGCTAAGGGGTTGGTAAAACTGTAAAAAAACGCAGTTTTTTATATTTTTGCTACTAAATATATGATCCCGTGCCTAGTAAGCACCACTATATATGGTGGTACTTACTAGAAAAATTAAATAAATATTAGTGTTTTTTTTACCTAATAAAACGATGTAAGTTTAAATTAGATCTTAAAATTTAGATATATAGATTGGCTTTCGTTGAAATTAAGTAATTGATTTATTTGGACATTTTATCATCTGCAAAAATAATAACACCTGAGCAATTAACGCGTCTCTAGCCAACCTATCTGAAATTACTATTTTTAAAACTCACTGAACTTGTTATCTTTTGATTATAGGTTTTGTTTTTTTAGATTTT
>CANFNL010000079.1 GCA_947448205.1 Bacteriovoracaceae bacterium | reverse complement strand
TTTTGATTTCTCATCTGAATCCGTTCAAAATTCAACAAATGATTTGATTCAAGAGGAAATCATAGAAGTTCCTGCTGATTTTAACGATGAGAAAAAAACCAGCATTTTCGATAGAAATGAAATTAATCCACCTGAATCTTTTGAGGAAGTTAAAAACTTTGCTCAAAATTTTTCATATGGTCAAAGTTCTAATGCAGGAAATCCCCCCTTCAGTATTATCATTAGAAACATAAAATACTTAGAAGAAAAAGAAGATATCCTCTCCATACTAAATGAGTTTGGCTTAGTTGATGATAAAAATATGGCCGACACTTTAAAGGCCATTGAATTAGGATCATTATTATTGCCACAAATCAGCGAGTACTGTGCTATAGTAGTGGCCCACAAATTGAGGCGCTTTGACTGTGATATAGAAATGGGTCTATCAGATGAAGTACATCCTTCAAAAAGTGGAGAAAAAAATCCAAAAGGATTAATCAAAAAAGAAAACCTATATCAAAATAAAACAGAAAGTTTTAAAGGAAATAGAGATAACTTATCTCTCAGTGATATTATTGTTTCTACGACACCTACTCTCTCCGACTACATTATTCTAAAATATATTGGTGTTCAAAGTAGCTTTGCAATAATTGATGAAGATGAATTAAAAAGACTTAACCATGTTCAAATGGTAAAGCGCCGAGAATTGAGCATTCAAAATTATCAAACAGATGAAAGTCCGACTTTAACCAGCGAGAAAGCCTATAATGATTTCCAGGAAGCTTTTGATTTTCTTATAAAAGACTTGGCTGATCAATTAAAAGCCCGAGCATTTAAAGAAAATGCTAATGCTCTTTTAGGACTTAACTATCAATTAAACTCACTTCAACTCGAAAAAAATAATCACAAAAATAATTGCTATCAACTAACTTGTAGTGCAACGATGGCCAGAGTTAGAGCAATTTAGGAGAAGATCTCCATGAAGCATTACAAAACAGTTATTGTTGGTGGTGGAATTGTCGGTGCTGGAATTTTTAGAGACCTCGCCTTACATGGTGTTGAAACAATCTTAATAGATAAATATGATTTTTCTTCACAAACTAGCGAGAGAAGTTCAAAGATGCTTCATGGAGGCATTCGTTATTTAGAAAATTTAGATTTCGCTTTAGTCTTTGAAGCCTTACATGAAAAAAACTTATGGTTAAAGCTAACTCCTCATCTGGCACGAGAAGTCTCATTCTATCTTCCCGTCTATAAAGAATCCAAGCGTCCATTGTGGATGATTCGAATTGGACTTTTTCTCTATGATTTACTATCTAATTTTAAAAATTCACCCCATAGTGTCTCTTCTACTAAGAAAGTTTTAGCAGAACTTCCCAATCTAAAATCAGAAGGATTAAAGGGAGCTGGTATTTATTACGATGCAATTATGGATGATGCTAAAATAACTCTTGAAGTTATCTATGATGCCCTTAAAGAAAAATGTGCCAGTGCTCTAAACCATACAGCAGTTTTGAATGTAACGAAACAAAACGACAAGAATAGACTCACATTAAAAAATCAACTAGATGGTGATGAATACGAGATTACAGCTGATGTTGTGATTTATGCCTTAGGACCTTTCACAGATCATTTTTTAAAAAATATTCCTATGTATAATTGGCAAGACGTACTACTTCCATCGAAGGGATCTCATATCTGGATTTCCATAAAAGATTTACCATTAAAATATCCCATCGTAATGACACCAAAAAGTGAAGCAGGTCAAACAAGTGATAGAGTTATTTTTGTCATTCCTCATGGTGATCAAGTTCTCGTTGGAACAACAGAAGTAGAGTGTTCTGATGATTATTTCAACATTACTCCCGACCAAGTTGAAATTGATTATCTTTTAAACTCGCTTAATGACTATTTCCCAAAATTAAAATTAAATCAATCTCATATACTTGCAAGCTTTGCTGGAATAAGACCTCTGGTTAAAGATAATGAATCAAGTGATCGGGGAAAAACATCCAGAGAGCACAAAGTATTTAGACCTGCTAGCAATACTTACGTTATCGCTGGTGGCAAATACACCACATTTCGAGTGATGGGCCAAGAAATTACACGTGAGATAGCCCACCACTTTGGAGTTGCCTATAATGAAAATTTAACAATATCGCCACTTAGACAAAAATCGGTAATATCTCCATTTGAATGGAAAATTCCAACTGCAATTGAGCTAAAAAAAATTTGTGAAACAGAAATGCCAAAAAGTTTTGAAGATCTTCTCAAGAGAAGATTATCTATCTCTGGAAGGGCCATTTGGATAAATAGAGCTGCACCTATTGATTTTAACAATTTTTTTATCGAACATTTAGAGCTTCTCAATAAGTATTTTAAGGTTACTAAAGATGAGATAGAGCGCTTCTAAAATCTATACGAAAAACCAAAACCAATTCTTGGACCCGCAAGTGTGTACTTTTTAGTTGTTCCGCCCGTAAAATTAAAAGTTTCACCGATTCGGTAGTAATCTAATAAGGCCCTCAATCCAAAATTATTTGGTAGGATATATTTCATTCCAAGTCCTAGACTAAAAAATGTGCTCGAGCCTTTAGTAGTTATTTCATTTAAAACCTCTGAAGGTGTGCCTATACCTGCAGAAAATGTACCGTAGCCTATCAATTTAGATAGTGAGTTAGCAGGATTAAAAAAATGGTAATTAATCCCTAGTCCGTACTCGATTAAGTCCCTCGTCGATTTACTTATACTCCCATCAGCGGCCGTTGAGCTCTCTGAATTTGTTTTTTTATGAAGAAAACCAGTTAGGGAAATTATTTTTAAAAAATCATCAGATTTAAAAAAGTAATGTTCAAGTCCAATTGTCAAATCTAAACTGGAACTTGAAACTGAAGAGGAAACTCCTGAACTTGAGAGTGTTCCTGAAAGTGAATTAAGCGATAATAAGCCCCAAGTTTCCCATAGTTTATAGCCTCCCTCATTTCGATAGGCAATGTCCTCAAAGTTAGCCTCTTTGTCATTGGCCTGCTTTTTTGAAGATTGCACTTTTGATTTCTTTGAACTCGCGTCCATGTTAGCTGATTTTTCCTCGTCGTCAAAACCAAGTCCTTCTATTTCTTTTTTGTCAGCTTCATCGATGTCAGCATGAGACGCTATTTCAGATGTAGAAGCGGTATCTGCGCTGTCATCAGCAGAAACTTCATCTACTTTTAAGCTTTTGCTTACATCTGCAGTAGTCTTAACTGGGCTGGAAATTTTTAAATTTAAAACTTTTCCATCTACTACTTCAGCGGGATCAACAAGGCGGTAGATCGACCAAATAGAGCGCGAAGGTGAAACTTTCTCTACAACTCCTCTCGCAATCACTCCAGAAGTGAGAAAAAATTTTGCATGATCTCCAATGGATAATCCATCTTCGCTACCACGATTGATAAGAATTGTTTTTTTAGAGTTAGAGACTTTTAAAAAGCGTAGGGTGAGTTTTTCATCAATTTCTAGAGCGTGTAGAACTTGAGTGACAAAAATTAATATAAAAAGTATGCCGTATTTCATTATATATCCTCAATGTCTAAAAATAAAAACTCAAACCTATTAAATATTTTATGTCTTTGATTGAAATTTTTCCATTAATATTATCTTGCAGGGATTCAATAACACTAAGTCGCTTAATATCGTAAATAAATCCTGCATTAAAACTTAATCCAATATTAGTAGAACTTTCAGTGAGATCCCCGCTTCTAAAGCGATATTTTCCCATTAATTGAATTGAGGGTAAACTTAAAACCTGATAGGTATATTCTTGAGAAAGATTTGAATTCTTCATTTTAATGGACCCGGCCCTAAGTCCAATGCCAGCTAAAAAATTAAATGTATCTAACGTTAGAGGGTTATTAATAAAATAATAATTAAGATAAATACCGTATGCCCCCTCAAGACCTCGCCCATTTTTACCACCAATATTAAAATCGGTATATCCCTGCTCCGCTTGAACTTGAATAGTCCAATCTTTATATTCTTTATTTATTCGCGATAAATGAAAATCATATCCTAAGCCTAAACTAAAACCTAAATTGCGATGATTTTCGTCGGCATTTGTTGAGTGATCACTTAACGAGCCAGTGTAATGAAGTAGAATTTCATTTCCATCAAGCTCATTAAGTGCTAATTCCCTTCGCTTAACTTCATGCTCAAGGCCTGTGCTAATAAAATATCTACGCAAAGTTTCATCATCCATTCCTTCGGACCATTGAGCTCCATCTCGTTTAATCAGAGCTTCTGCTTTTGGATCTATAATCTCTCGCGCACTTTGCTCCTCTTTTAGAGAATCGTAGACTGAGCTAATGACCATTTGGCCGTTTATCTCATGACTAAATGCTGCCTTTTTCTGATTTTTATAGAGACCATTTTCAAGCGGATATTTTTGAGAATTTATTTTATCGACATAGCCATTAGCCATTGAATCAAGCAATTTTTTATCTTCTTCATTCCCTAAACTTGCCAATTGAACTTCTTTGTTTCCAAAAAAATATTTTTCTTCCAGGCCATCTGAGAAATCTTCAGAATACTGCAAAGCCTGCTTTTGGCCGAAAGTTTCATAAGTTTCTATCAACTGATCTGCTTCAGGCACTTTCTTGGTATCAAAAAGGGCAGCAGATTTCTCGTAATCTTCATTTTGCTGCAACAGGCGTTGAGGAACATTATTTTGATTTTTTGCTTTGAACTCTTCAAGTGTTTCATATCGGTCTGGAGAAACCAAGACATGTCGCTGTTTTTGTGTAATTGGACGACCGGACTTAACTTCAGTTGAGGTAATGACTAAAAAATGATTTTCTATTTTAATCAAATTGGGGATATATATTTTGCTCAAATACCAAAATGATTTTTTTGGAAAACTCTTCACAAGCCTTCCTTCTGCCACTAAAAAGATTTTCGGAAACTTAAAGTCACCTGCTTGCACAAAGAATTTGGCATAAATTCCTTCCTGGTAATTCTCCAAAAGTCCCTTATCGATTACAATACTTTTTTCCGAGGAACTGGTCTCTAAAAGGGTAACCCCATCTAGGTTCATGGCCAAAACCTTGCCCGAAAGTAGAAGCATTGCCAAAGTCAGGTAGTGGGAACTTAAAAATTTCATCATAATACTAGTTTATCATGTTAATACGCTGTGCAAACCGAGGGAATTCCTTGCTTCACCGCAAATTTTTCACTATAACTAAGGGGGTAATTTATTCCTAGAAATCAGAGGATTTATGAGCAAAAAGAAGATCAAAAAAATCTATAAATACGAATGCACTATTACTGGTGAAGTTTTTAAAACTACAGCAGAGGCTAAAAATCCTGGAGAACTAACGACAGTTAGCGCTTATTATCAAATGCATCCAGAAAACGATGATCGACCAATCGAAGTAAAAATCCAAGTCAAGGCCCGTGAAGAGCAAGAAGCGGCGCTTAAGGCCCTGACCGAGTAAAATCATCCCATAAGGCCATTGCTCCAAAATCTCATCAAGGAAACAAGACTACTATGGAAAGAAAACAAGTCATCATTATCGGATCTGGTCCTGCCGGCTACACAGCGGCGCTTTATACATCAAGAGCTGGACTAAATCCTATCATAATAGAAGGTCATGAGCCTGGTGGACAATTAACCACGACCACCGACGTAGAGAATTTTCCTGGATTTCCAGAAGGCGTTATGGGTCCTGATCTCATGGCCAATATGCGTGCTCAGGTAAAGCGCTTTGGCACAGAATTTCTTTCTACAAAAGTCAAAGATGTTAATCTAAGCAAACGGCCTTTTCATATTGTTTGTGAAAATGGTCAGGAATTTTTAGCTGAAACATTAATTATATCAACAGGAGCCTCCGCAAAATACCTAGGTCTTGCTAACGAAATGAAGCTAATTGGCAAAGGTGTATCCGCCTGTGCGACTTGCGATGGCTTTTTCTATCGCAATAAGATTGTCCACGTTGTAGGTGGTGGCGATACAGCACTCGAAGAAGCAAACTTTTTAACTCGTTTTGCTTCAAAAGTTTATTTGCTCCATCGAAAAGAAGCTTTTCGTGCAAGTAAACCAATGCAAGAGAGAACTTTTAACAACCCAAAAATTGAAGTTGTTTGGAACACAGAAGCTCAAGAAATCCTTTTTGATGAAAGTGGCGTTACAGGATTAAAAGTTTTAAATAATAAATCTAATGAAATCACAGAACGCAAAACTGATGGTTTTTTCCTAGGTATTGGCCATGAGCCAAATACCAAATTCTTAAATGGACAATTAGCTCTTGATGAACACGGCTATATCAAAACTCAAGGTCAACACCCAGACACTTCAGTTGCGGGCGTTTTTGCATGCGGTGATGTTCAAGATCCATACTATCGCCAGGCGATCTCGGCGGCAGGTTCTGGGTGTCAAGCGGCCATCAGGGCAGAGCGTTTTTTAGAATCCCTTCACGATAGTAAAGCCTAAAACTTCTCACAATTCATAACATTTAGTTGCCTTATCCGATGAACTTCATCTGTTAAGGCCATTATATAAGGATATTATATCAAATAATTCCAAAAAATATGAAATGCACCTTTGACATACATTTTTATTTTTTGAAACAATAGATAAAGAGAAGAATGGATTTTTCTCTACCACAGTGTTCGATAACCAAGGAAGGTTTTATGAAAGCACTCTCAAGAGTTCCGATCTTTAGTTACAACTCTATTGCAACAACTCTTATCATGCCCACCAAATCGCTAGAAATTAAATTCAGAAAAAATTATTTGAATTTTGAAAGTCTTTTCGAATTGGAATCTATCCTAGCTTGGGCCAGCGCTCACACTGAAGTTCAAAGTTTATTTATTACAAGCTTTGGTGAGGATTTTATACAAGGATTTGATCCCAATGAAATAAAAGACTTCTCAGAAGAGAAGTTAAAAAAACTATTTTCAAAAGCAAGCACCATCGCTGAATCTTTTCTCTGCCTGCCGCAAACTATTTTAGTCGATATGAAAAATGGAACTCGTGGAGTAGGATTAGAATTTGCCCTGGCCGCCGATATAAGAGTTTCTAAAAGCTCTGCTCGACTTAGCTTTGATCAGCTAGCTCAGGGATTAACACCAGTCTGTGGATTATTTTCATTCCTTCGCCCCTACCTTAATCAAAATGTTCTACGCTCTCTACTATTATCTGGAGTAGAATTCGATAAAGAAAGCTTTCTTGCCCTAGGTGGATGGTGTGAATTCGATCGCGATGCTTGCTCGATTCTTGCAAATATATTTGCTCAAGCACCCATTGCTAGAATGCAGGCTAAACGAGGTCTTTATAGTAGTAAAGTTAATAAAG
The DNA here is from genome assembly GCA_947448205.1 of Bacteriovoracaceae bacterium. Lineage (GTDB taxonomy): Bacteria > Bdellovibrionota > Bacteriovoracia > Bacteriovoracales > Bacteriovoracaceae > Bacteriovorax. The sequence goes on along the minus strand of CANFNL010000079.1, from coordinate 4,888 downwards.
AAGAAGCTGAAACAGAAAAGAAGCTATTTAATGCAGTTGTGCATTCGCAAGACTATACCAAAGAAAATAATTTTAAGTCACCTTCAGAATTTAAAGAACAGTTAGCAGAAAAATCAAATTAAAAACTAAGGAGTAACCTTAGCTCGTGGGCCGCGAGAACCCGTTTTACTTTTTGGAAATCATCAGTGATTCCCATCAAGAATCCTCCTCCTCCGGCCCCACAGAGTTTTAGTGAATAATCATTAGAGGACAAACCTTCTCCCCATAATTCTCGATAAAGTTTTGGGATCATTGGCGAGAAGTGCTCGTGCTGAAAAGCCGAAAGTAATTTAAAATTTTTAAGCAATAAATCAATATCAACAGATAAAAAATTATCTATGCAATGGTTTGTGATGGGTTTTAAGACATCTTCACAGAGATTAAAATAACTCTCATTTCGAGATTTTTCTAAAAATAAGTTAACTAATGGCTCAGTTTTTCTAGAGCGTTTTGTGTTGAGTAAAAAAATGCCACCTTTACCCTTGGGAAAACTAGGGATTGATACAGGGCCCAATTCATTTTTATTTTTTATAAGAATGGGAGAATTTAGATAACTTATCAATGGGTCAACACCCGAGCTCGATCCATGAAAATGAGATTCCATTTGCGAAAAAATCACTTTGAGTCTCTTTATATCTAGGCTTGTATGAGCTTCTTGCTCATAACGATCAAAAATGGCCGCAACTAAGGCTCCAGAACTTCCAACGCCATAACCTTGCGGTATAGTCGAATCAAAATAAAGTCCTTGAGAAATATCAAATTCAAAAGAAGTTAAATCAAATTGAAAATTTAATTGATTAGCATTAATCAATTGTTTCAAATAAAGAGAAAAAGCTTTTAATTCTGAATCAATAACAGTGGTATTGTCTCTTCTAAAAGTTAACTTACCTTCAAACAGAGAGTATGGAATAAGCAGGGCCATGGAGTTTTGAATTACACTATATTCTCCAAAAAGAATTATCTTAGAATAAAACTTTTTTTCCACACTAATAGTTTTCACTGGCAATCCAACTTTAATGGACCTGAGCCAACTTCATCATGAATCCACTGAAGTTTAGGTATTTCAACAGATACAATTTGCTCAACCCAAATTTTGACTTGATCGCTATATTTCTTTGGGTAGAGCAAATGAATATTAGGCCCAGCATCAATTGTGAAACATACTGGAACATGATTCTCTAATCTATATAAGCGGATCATCTCAATAAGTTTTAAACTCTCTGGCTTTAAGAGCAAATAAGAAGGTCTTGAAGTCATCATTAAGGCATGAAGCGATAACGCCTCCTCTTCAACTAAAGAAATAAATTTTTCAATATCTCCAGTTTTAAGAATATGCAGGCAATCTTTAAAATTTTGAGCCGCTTGATGAAAACGAATTTGGCCGTAAGGATGATTCTCCATTAGTGAATGACCAGCACGACTCGAAACAGATTTTTCTGAATCATTAACAATAAGAATTGAATCACAATAATCTTTAAATATATTATGTGTATCATTAAAATTAATCGCATAAAGATTAGAACCCAATGGAAATGCAGAACTCTCCCCCCAACAAACGAGACCTCCATAAACAGAACGAGCTGCTGATCCCGAAGCAAGTCTAGAGAGATAAGATGCTTTTTTAAAGAAATCATCTTTAGAATATAATTGACCTTTAAAATGTTCATCCACCGACAAAAGCGATAAACAAAGAGCGCTCATAGAAGAAGCCGAAGAGGCAATTCCTGAAGAGTGGGGAAAAGTATTATGGGAAGATATTTCTAAATGATGACCTCTTAACCAAGAAAATTCATCGAATTGAAAATGGAGAAATTTTGATATTTTTTCTTGAAATTTACTATTAGCAACGCCTTCAAATTTAAAGTCTAAACTAAAACTATCACTTTTAAAAACTTCAATAGTTAGAATAGTTACAGAATTTTTTAAAGTAAAACTTACTGAAGGATTTTGAGGAATCTGTTTAGCTTTTTTTCCCCAATATTTCACCAAGGCGATATTTGAGGGTGAGACCCATCCAGTTTTAAAAACGAATTTAGAATTTAATGGGTTCATATATTAGTGAATTAAATGATTCGAAAAACCCATTTTTATAGAATCATTAGATAATGCTTCTATTGGTTCAGAAATTAAATCATCGTAGGAATAAACAACGTTTAATCCCTTATTATTAAAATAATTTTTTACATAGCTTTGGGCTTCATCTGTGGCAACTAAAATAAAATCTCCACCCCAGGCTCCAAGAGACTTAATACTCCCTGAGAAATCAGAAAAAAGCTCATCTTTAATTGGTGTCATCGAAATGGTTTCCGCTACTAATTTTTCATGAGTCACCATGGCAGCCTGAAACTGCTTAAGTGTAGCAGCATTTAAAAATTCCTGGGTCAGCTCAGTCATTTTTGTCAGAGAAGCTTGAGGGACAGGGCGCTTTTTGGAATAGTCTTTAATGGCGTCGCGAGAATTTTGTTTTTTACCGAGATAGACAAAATAAAGATTTTCACGAAAAGTAGGATTAAAATAAATAGGTGACCAATGAGGTCCTCCAGAATTTTTTTTGTAGGCAATAGGACCATCTGATTGCGCACAAGCAATATCATAACCTGATCCACCATAAGTTTTAAAAAGTAATTCAAATGGAGATACATAGGCCCATTGGGCAATATTATATATAAGCGAAGAGCTACTACCTAAACCCCAATCGAGGGGAAACCCTAAACGAGTTTCTACTTTTACATCGACATCATCTCTTAGAAAATGTGAATTTTGTTTGCGAACTTGCTGAAGAATCTTCTGAAGCAAAAGAGCCTCTTCACTTGGATTTTCATCCAAACATTTGAAATGCCAAAATTCAAATTTACTATCAAACCAGCAATTTCCTTTTACATCATAAGATTTCCAACTCAATGAGGGAGAAAATGATTGGGCATACTTCACAGATAATGACTGACCAACTTTTGTAGGAACGGCCAGTGCAAGTGCTCCATCCAAAACAAAATACTCGCCCGTAATTAGAACTTTGCCACTCCCAAAAAAATATTGATTTTTTTCTAAGCTGGTTTTTTTAAAATCGTCATTTATTTGATTCAAATTAATCTCGTTCATTATGGGTAATCCCTTGAGGTGGAAATATAATCTCTTACAGATTTAAAAGAAATAACTTCGTTTTCAAAATGCTTTTTAGCATTATTGCGCTCGACTTCATTAGCTTCGAGATGATTGAGGATATTCATTAAATGCATTTTCATATGACCCTTTTGAATACCAGAAGTGATCAATGAGTTAACTGCTGCGAAATTTTGAGCAAGACCAATGCAAGCAATAATCTTCATTAGCTCTTGAGCATTCGGTCTACCTAACATATCTAGAGCTAGTCTAGATAACGGATGCAATGAAGTCAGTCCACCAACAGTGCCAATAGCTAAAGGAATTTCTAGAGTCATCCTAAATTTACCATTATTTAGACTAACATCCGAGAGACCTCTATAAACTCCATCGCGAGCAGCATAAGCATGCCCACAAGCTTCCACGGCTCGATAATCATTTCCTGTTGCGATGACCACCGCATCAATTCCATTAAAAATACCTTTATTATGAGTGGTAGCGCGTGTGACATCAATTTTAGAAATTTTTATAGCCCGAGCAAATTTTTCGACATACTCCTGAGCAGTCATTCCAGAGTTCGCATCGACCATGTCTTCAATGTCACACTCAACAAACGCTCTCACTTTGCAGTCTGGAGTAAAATTTGAGAGAATGGCCATAATAATTTGAACATCTCTTTCCGAATCACTAAAATCACAATTGTGATCATTGGGAGCAGATATCATTGCTTTAAAAGTCTTTGCTAATTGCTCAAGAACCGAATTTATAAAATTTGCTCCCATCGCATCGACGGTTTCAAATTCAGCATATAATTGAAAATAACCAGGCTCTTCAATTGTCTTATCAACTAATTTCAACGAAAGCAGACCACCATTTCGTTTTTGCATATTGTGGGTAAGACCCTCAGTCGATTTAAGCAAATCTAGTTTTACTGCTTCAAAAAAATTAAACAATTTTTTTGAATCTCCAAGCCATAAAAAATGGACCTGTCCTACTTTGGTAGTTGAGAGAACTTCAGCGTGAAATCCGCCACGAGTTAGCCAAAAATTAGCGGCTTTAGAACTCGCTGCAACCACAGAGCTTTCTTCAATTACCATCGGTACGCAATAAATATTATCATTGATCATAACATTGGGAACGACACCAAATGGAAATAAAAAATTAGTCAGTGTATTTTCACTAAATTCATCGATAGACTTCTGAATAGGCTCATCACTATGCCAAAATTTTTTGAGTTCTGCTTTAGCTGATTCTGAACCTGAAAAATAATTTTTAATAACTAGGTCAATTTTTTCATATTTCGATAATTTGGAGAAACCAGTCATTGGTGAATTCTTAGTCTTATTCATTATGCTCTCCCCTGATTTTTTAACTGCAAATAAGTCTTTGCTACTTTTAAGCCCATTATTTCAGTGTCCACAAATTTTTTTAGTTCTTCATAATCATTAGCGTGATTAAGAAAATTTTTTGCTTGTCCAATGACGCTATTGTATTGGCAAATCTCACGCAAATAGAAACCGTCCAGTACATCAGTTATGCCGCCAGAAATAATAATTTGTTTATCCTTGTATTGAGGATTGGCATCTCTATAAGAGTTTAGCAGAGAAATCATCTCTAAAGCGGTAAGACCGACTTTAGACAAGGCCCTCGTCGTAGCATTGTCTGCTGTTTTTGCCCTTAGTTGCTCAAGTTTACTAAAGTTGGTGCCACCAAAAGCGGCCAATTCAATAGCTGCTATTGGTAAATCCAA
>CANFNL010000078.1 GCA_947448205.1 Bacteriovoracaceae bacterium | reverse complement strand
TCTTATGGAACTTATCGGGTAGGAAAAGCTTTTACCATCACAGATCATGCACCCAATGGCACTAAAACTTTCGAACTTAAAATATTGTTAGAAAAAATTGTTGCCACTAAGCCTTAGTTATCTTTAGTGCTTAAAAAGGCAGAAGTTCTTCGGCGCGTACACTAAACTTATAGGTTGGTTCCTGATTATTAAGCTCTACACCACTAATAACTTTTTCATATAAACTTAAATAAGAGAGGGCATGCTTATTGATAGAAAAATTATCTTCAACATGCTTTCTAATTTTTTGAGAGTCAAAAATTTTTCCAGGTTTTTGTAATTTTTCTTTTAACTCTTCTAGATTCTTGACAATAAAACCAGAGTCTACATTTATTAATTCGGGCAAACTTCCATATGGAGATCCAATAACAGGAAGTCCTTGAGACATGGCTTCGATGACCGCAATTCCAAAAGGCTCGTGCCAACGAACTGGAAACAGCATGGCATCACATTGGTGGATGATCTTCATTTTTTCTACACCACCAACAACTCCATGATTGTGAATAAAGCGCGATAGACCCCACCATCTGCCACCAGCAACTTGCAAATGCTTTTTACTTGCTCTACAAGCAGCAACAGACTGACTGAGATTTTTTACTCGCCATGAAGCTTTGGCCAGAAATAAAAATTGTTCCCATTCATGAGCTCCAGAATATTTTTTAGGCTCATAGGGATACTCATTAAGATCAATTGCGTTGTGAATAAATTGATCGGAGTTATGAATTTCTGCATGCTTTTTAGAAACAAAGACGGAATTTTTGATAAATTTTTCACCAATTTTTCCATTTCCATGAACTGTGCAGATTGTGGGAATATCTAAATTGGCTTTGTAGTTATAACTTAGATGAATTATGTCAGCATCTTTAGGAACTAACTTAAGCCAGGCTTCTGAATTTGAATCATTTGTAGCAATGAGTTCAATTCCAAAATCTTTAACTTTTGATTCCGGATGTCCAATTAAAAGTACCTTGTGACCTAAGCGAGTGAGCTCTACCATATGCCAAAATAAAATTCGTTCAATTCCACCATAGCCCAAAACGGGAAGTGGACGTGAGTGTTGAAAAATAATTTTCATATTTTTTTACCAGATTGTAGGTCAAAGAGCTTGGAGTATTTTAAAAGTGCCGAAAGTGCGTTGATAAAGCAAATAATGAAGCCATATCTGCCATCAAGAAAACCGAGTTTAAAAAAATAATCACGTAAAAATTTTAAAATGGGGCGTGTGACTATTTTAAATAGACTCGAACGAACTCCTTGAGCATAAGCAGCTTTTGCTGCAATTGTTGTAAATTTATTGGTTTGATTTATATGAGATGAAATAGAGTCGTAAGAGTAGTGAAGTAGATCTCCTGAAAGAAATCCAACATCGCTTTCTACTTTCATCTGTAAAATATCATGAGGGTTAAGGCCACACCATTGAGCATGATTTTTTTTAATCAATCGCAACTTTGTATCAGGATACCAGCCACAGTGGCGTACCCAATGGCCATTGTAATTCGTTAACCGATTAAAGCGGTAGCCACTAAGTTTAAAATCAGCTTTAACTTTTTTAATCTCATTTAATAATTCTAAAGAGAGAACCTCATCTGCATCAAGAGAGAGAATATAGTCATGATTAGATAATTTAAGTGCTATATTTTTTTGCTCGATATGGCCTATAAAGGCATTTTTAACAAAACGAGCGCCGTATTTTAGACAAATATTTTCGGTGTTATCAGTCGAGAAGGAGTCAACAACAAGAATTTCATCTGCAATTTCTTTAACAGACTCAAGGCATCTGGCAATATTGTGTTCTTCATTGAATGTAATGATGGCAACAGTTAATTTTATCATTCTGATATCATACCTAAAAAAGATCTTAATTTACTTCTAGCTTAACAAAAAGCTATAATTTTAGACATACTTATGAATCAAAAAACTCCAGTTTTCTTTTTAGTTAAGAATAGGGCCCTTGGTGACTCACTCATGGGCTTAGCCTCTGTGAGCTATTTGCGTAGCCTTTATCCTCAAAGTACCATTATTTATGCAGTTCCGGCGTGGGTAGCACCTCTCTATGAAGCGGCTAAAACAGATGCTGATCTTATTTATCCTTTAAAACTTAAAAGCCTTGGGGATATTCTCGAGCTCTACACTGATTTGATCAACTTAAAAGTTGAGGTGATTCATGAGATGCATTTATCGGGTAGGGGAGAAAAAGTTTTTTCTATTTTTAGTTTGCTAAAAAATATTCCATTTACTTTTCATAATCATCACGAAACCCAAAAAACATTGGTGATTGATCAAGGGGTAAAAAAAGAGCTTATTCAGCGCGATCTTGACGGTCTCTATTCTTTTTACGGGCGTCATCAAAAATATCCCAACTTTCTGGATTTTGTCCCCAAATTAAATCCTGTGGACAAGTTTAAAAAATATCCCTTAGTTATTTTGGGGGTTGTGGCGACCAGGCAATCAAAAATGTGGCCCTTGGAAAATTATGTTGAATTAGCCAGACTGATTTATCGAAAATTTCCTAAAACAGAAGTCGCAATTCCACTTTCTAAGAGTTCCGAGGATGAAGAAATTAAGCAAAAGCTTAATGCTCTCGATTTGCCAAATAATGTCTCGATTAAAAATTGGGATTTAAATTATCTTCCAATAGCTTTTTCAGAAGCGATTCTTTATATTGGTAACGATACTGGTCTTAAGCATTTAGCTATTGCCGTTGGAATTAAAACCTATACATTTTTTGGTCCGGAGCCCGCCCAGGAATGGCATCCCTACAACTCACAATCTCATCCTTATTTTTATTTAGAAAATTTAGCCTGCCGAACCCGGGCTCAACATTATTGTGGATTGAGTGTTTGCGATCTTCCTTTAAAGAATATGGAGTGTTTGAGAGTCTTTAATTCAGATGCCGTATTTGAAAAGATAGAAAGGGATTTAAGAAGTTGAATTTATAATTTATTTGCGATTTTAAAATCTATGTAAAATGAGAATTTAACTCCATAATTACATGGATTTGAGTCGAATAGTTTTCATCTAAAAAAGCGGCTACATATAAGGATTTTCACCACTGACATGATCTGTGAGATCGACAACTTCTGTGATATCAGGAAAATTTTGTTTCACTAGAGTCTGAATACCATCTTTTAGGGTCGCTTTAGAGCTAGAGCAGCCTTGGCAGCCTCCACTTAAGCGCACAAAAAGTTTATCGTTGTCGAGGTCTATAATTTCGACATTTCCGCCATGAGCGGCAAGTGATGGTCTAACTTGTTCATCAAATAATTTTTCTATTTTTTTAAGCATGAAGACTCCAAAAATTAAAATCTCGATCGAAGTAATTCTAGTTGGGAAATTGCCGAATAGACAGCATGTTCTACTCTCAGAATACTAGACGATATCTTGATACTTGTAAAACCAGCAGAATGGAAATGAGCGAGGTCTTCCTCAATCCATCCGCGCTCAGGGCCAATGGCAAGAGTTATTGGTTGAGTAAAATCTATTGGTGCCTCTAAAAAGCTTTTATCTGCCTTGAGATCCAGAATATATTTTTGGGGTGCCTGAGTGTATTGTTCTGCCGGATTGTATTTATCCAATTTAAATTCTGGTAAAACACTATAAATACTTGCTTGAGATAACCCTGCTAGAAGAAATTCTTCATAAACTTGGTTTTCAAAAATTTTTGAATCGAGATAGCTTTTCTCTGAAAGGGTCGCTTTAAAAAAATGAAATTTACGAGCACCAAAAGTAGTGGCATGTTCAAGGATTTTTTTAGAAGTTTGCGGTCTTGAGAGGCCTACAATTAAATCAAACCATGGAGTTTCTTTTTTTGATATTGCACCGATGGCAAGTTTACAATAAGTTGAGCCAATCTCTAAAACTGTTCCTATTGCTTGTCCACGATTTAGAATTATGCAACGGACTTCGTCTCCAATTTTTAATTTGAGAATAGTCTGGATATGATTGAGAACACTTTTATCTTCAATGTAACCATTTTCATTTTTTAAGATTAAGGAATTCATAGCACTTAAGTCTCACTTGCAGCTTTTTTCGTCAAGCCTTCGTAAAAAATTTAAAATGAATAAAATTATTTTAAGCAATAACATGCATTTGCAATAAGTTAAGCGCCAGATGATTTGAAGAGAAGTGCCTATGAAATTAATAAATGAGCTATTTGCACCATCCCGATTTACTTTGCTGACGGCACCAGTTGCTTCTGGAAAAACAAAATTGATAGTCGATTTTTACAGTGAAGTTCATTATAAAATTATTTTTATTTCCCCGCTAAGGGCCTTGGCCAATGAGGTTTATAAAAACCTTTTGGATAAAGACAAAAACATATTTTTGGCCGGAGGAGAAATGAAAACCCAGGAAAGTATGATTAATTTCCTACAAGCTAAAAAAGCATTTTTCATTACGACCATGGAGCTCTTATCCGAGGATTTTTTAGAAGCCTGTGCTGAACAATCAGAAAAAATTCTTTTTATCATTGATGAATTTCATCTTATCTATCATTGGGGAGATACCTTTAGACCTGTGCTTCACGATAGATGGTTAGCCCTTTTAGACACACAATCTCCTGTGCTAGGTCTTACAGCGACGATGAGTGCCGAATTATTAATTCAGCTCGAATCAGATCTCTTTTATCACAATGATACATGGATTCATGTTGATTACGGTAACCTTAAATTGCAGAGGACTCCTAAAAAAATTCATTACTACTCAATAAATAATTCTAAACTATTTAATCGAGCACTTTGGCGGGAACTTAGATTAAAAGAAAAAAATGATGTCTATTTAATTTTTTGCTCTTTTCGCTCTGAAGTTGACGAATTAGTTTCTCGCAGTAGGCGCTTGGGGCTTAGTGCTCTTGGCTGTGTGGGTGGAGAGGTTGAAAATTTTTTAGCTGATTTAGAAAAAACTAATGGAGACGTGGATTGTATTTTTTCCACAACAACACTTAGTCATGGGGTAAATCTTCCTGAAATTTCCAAAGTTTTTATAAATTATGAGGTTAAAAATTTTGATTTTTGGTTACAAATGATCGGAAGAGGTGGACGTAGGGGAGGAGATTATGAAGTCTATACTTTTGATACCTTTTGGGGAACCAAAAAAAATTTATTAAAAAATAAATTGGCTAATTACCTCTCCGATTTTATTGGGATTTAAAATGAGTTGTATGAAAGTGATTGTTATTTACAATTTAATTCGCAAAACCTATTCTAAAAGTGCTCTAATAAAGGAAATTTAGTATGTCATTTTTACTTTCAACTAAAGGCCAGCTTCACCCTTGTCATAAAATTGTTTTCTATAATCGTTTAGTGATTAAGTAAATGCAAACGAAGATTGAAGGAATTGTCCTTTCAAAAATTCCTTACGATGAAAGGCATATTATTGCTCATCTCTTACTTCGCTCGGGGCGAAAAGTATCCGTCGTTTTTTATGGAGGTCGCGGTGGAGGGAAGAAGCAAAAATCTTCAATTATTGAATTAGGTTTTATGCTTTCAGTTGAACTCAATGCCAATCGAACAACAAGTGAAATTTATCATGCTAAAGAATGGAGTCTTATTTGGCACCATGATCTCATTCGCTTGAACTATAGTGCGTTTTATTTAGCCTGCTTTTTTCTTGAAGTGATTAATAAAATATCTCCAAGTGAAAATCTGCATGATGTGCACGAGGAAAATACAGAAATGGCCGGACTATTCAGCGTTTTGAGTAATTCGCTAGTGCATTTAGAAAAATGCTTACAAGCAAAATCATTCTACACTCATTCTCACTCGGTAATCTTTCTCACCAAGGCCCTGCTTCATCTTGGGGTGTTCCCTGAAAGAGAACATTGCACCCTTTGTGGAGAAGAGTTGGCCGGATTTAATGACATGTACCTTATCGCTGAAGAAGGTGGATTTGCCTGTCCGCCATGCATGAACCAACGCCTAGCCTACTCAGTTCAATCGGGGCGAGAATTATGGGAATTGCTTGGACATGTGGCCCATACTAAATATAGTGAACTTGGCTCAATCAAGCTCGAATTTAAATCACTGCCTCGAATGCTTTTTCATTATTTCTGTTTTCAGTTTCATTTTGAAGAAAAAGATTTTAAGACGGCAAGTATGGTTTTTTAGGGTAAAATAGGTTAGTCTCACCAGAACATGTATTCAAAACTTATAAAACAACTTTCACCTTATTTGAAACCCTATAAACACATGGCAATCGGAGCTTTTATTCTCTCGTTTGTACTTGCTGCTTTTTCTGGAGCTCAATTAAAATTAGTCAAACCAATTTTTGATAAAGGCTTAAGTGGGGCAACATCACTTAGTGAAGTTCTAAGCTTGGCGGGTTTATTATTTCTTTTGGGCGTTTTGAATTTCCCGGCCCGTTTTTTTCATTTTTACTGGTTGCGTTTTGTTGGGGAAAAAATAAATAACGATATGAGAGTTGAAGTTTTTGCTAAACTTCAAAAATTGCCCACAAGTTTTTATAATCAAAATAAACAAGGAAGAATGCTCTCGAGTATCTTAAATGATGCTGAGATTTTTGCTCAATCCTTTCGCGCTTTTATTGATGTAGTTCGCGAACCGGCTAAAGGACTTGTTTATTTGGGCCTGGCCATCTGGAGTGATTGGCAACTCACACTAGTTATCTTTTTAGTCGGGCCATTATTTGTTGCGATTTTTCAAATCAGTGGAAAAAAAATTAAACTTAATCAGGCTCAAGTTCAAGAGGGCAGAGCAGAATTTACTCATAATTTAAGTGAAGGCCTCTCCGCTCATAAAGTGACTAAAGCTTTTAATCTTCAAACGTTTGTTATGGAGCGATTTAGAAAATCTCAGGATTATTATTTCCACTTTGTAATGAAAACTTCCAAGGTTGAAGAGATAGCTCATCCCTTTGTTGAACTAATTGGTGCCATTGCATTTTCTCTAGTTATTATTTTTGCTTATTATAGAATTAAATCTCACGCTATGACCATTGGGGACTTTATCCAATTTATTGGAGCCCTGGCCCTGTTAATGGATCCCATTCGCAAATACTCTCAAGCGAATGTGAAGCTTGGACAAGGTTTAGCTGCCATGGATCGTCTCAATGAAATTTTAGGTTTGGATGAAGAAATCGATAGCGGCACTCTAGAGCTTAAGCATTTTCACTCAGAGATTTCTGTGAGTGACGTCACTTTTAGTTATGGTGCAGGAGATGTTATTTCCCACTTAAATCTCAAAGTGAAAAAAGGCCAGAAGATCGCATTGGTTGGGTTGTCGGGATCGGGAAAATCGACTCTGATCAATCTACTTTTGGGCTTATATCCTATTGAGCAGGGACAAATATTAATTGATAATCATCCCATTCAAGACATTAAGCTCCATAGCTTGCGCAAGCTATTTGGTTTGGTCTCTCAAGATATTTTTCTCTTTCATGATACCATCCGTGCCAATCTTGCTATCGGCGGAAATTTCACAGAAGCACAAATTCGCAAAGCGCTAGAAGTTTCTTATGCGTCAGAATTTGTGGATCGACTGCCTGATGGATTGGAAACCATTATTGGAGATAGAGGTGCGAAACTTTCTGGTGGCCAGCAGCAGAGACTAACAATCGCCAGAGCTTTTTTGCAAAATACTGATATTCTGCTTTTTGACGAAGCAACTTCGGCCCTCGACAATGAGTCTGAAAAAGTTGTGCAGCAGGCCCTAGAGGCTATTGCTGGCAACAAGACTGTCATTGCAGTGGCACATAGACTTTCGACCATTCAAGACTACGACCAGATCTTTGTGATGAAGGAAGGACGCCTTGTTGAGCAAGGGACTCATGCTGAGCTTGTTGCCAATAATAGCGAGTATAAAAAACTCTACGAACTCTCTTTAAAGTCTTAACAAATCCTTGTACAATCCCTGTATCTTTTTAACCCATTTCTACTCGAGAAAGGAGCCCCATCGTGAGTAACGAAACTAACTTAAAATCAATGAGTGATTTAGTAGCCCTCTGCAAACAACGCGGATTTATTTTTCAATCTTCGGAAATATATGGAGGATTAAATTCATGTTGGGATATGGGGCCATATGGAGTTGAGTTAAAAAATAATTTAAAAGCACGTTGGTGGAAATCGATGACTCTTCGACAAGATGTGGTCGGAGTTGATGCTTCTATTCTTATGCACCCAACTGTTTGGAAAGCATCTGGACACGTCGATGGATTTTCCGATCCGATGGTGGACTGTAAAGTTTGTAAAGAAAGATTTCGCGCTGACAATATCGATATTACCAAACCCTGTACAAAGTGCGGATCGAAAGATTCATTCACTGATATTCGCCAATTTAATTTAATGTTCAAAACACAAATGGGAGCCATGGATGATACCTCATCAATGGTTTACCTACGTCCCGAGACAGCTCAGGGAATTTTTGTAAATTTCTTAAACGTTCAAACGACCATGAGAAAAAAATTACCGTTTGGAATTGCTCAAATTGGTAAAGCTTTTAGAAATGAAATTACACCAGGAAATTTTATTTTCAGAACTCGTGAGTTCGAACAAATGGAAATGCAGTATTTTGTTAAACCCGGAACTCAAAAAGAATCGATGGAGCAGTGGAAAGAGACTCGTTGGAATTGGCATTTAGAAAATGGACTTCGTGCTGACAAAATTAAATGGGCTCCTCACGGACCAGATAGTTTAGCTCACTACGCTGACGCTGCTACTGATATAGAATACGAATTCCCTATGGGCTGGGGAGAAATGGAAGGAATCCATTCTCGTACTGATTTCGATTTAAAACAGCATCAGGAATTTTCCGGTAAAAGTTTAAATTATGTCGACCAAGTCAATAACGAAAAATATCTTCCTTACGTCATCGAAACTTCTGTTGGAGCGGACAGGTGTTTACTGGCCATCATGTGCGATGCTTACCGCTTAGAAAATGCTGGGGATCCAGATAAGGAGCGCTCAGTAATGAAATTTCACCCAGCGCTAGCTCCGATTAAAACGGCCATCATGCCACTATCTAAAAAATCAGAGCTGGAAGAAGTTTCTAATAAATTATTTGAAGATGTAAGTGCCAACTATAAATCGGAATATGATGTAGCAGGATCAATTGGGAAACGCTATAGACGCCAAGATGAAATCGGAACACCTTATTGTATTACAGTGGACTTCGACACTTTAAACGACCATGCAGTAACTGTGAGATCTCGCGATACAATGACTCAAGAGAGAATCGCGATTGATCAAGTTCCAAATTATTTAAAAGATAAATTTAAGTTTTAATTAATAAATTTCCTCTAAACAAACCTCAATTCACCGAGGGATTAGGAGCAAAAAGTATGACAATGCAAAAATGGGTTTATCTCTTCAGCAGAGAATTAACTGAAGGAAACAAAGACATGAAGGACCTCTTAGGAGGAAAGGGCGCTAATCTCGCTGAGATGTGCTCATTGAAATTAGATGTTCCTCCAGGTTTTACAGTGACAACCCAAGCTTGTCTTGACTACGAAAAAGCTGGCAAAGAAATCAATCCTGAAATACGCAGCCAAGTGTTAGCTGCCATAATAGAGGCTGAAAGACTTACCGGTAAAAAATTTGGCGATAATACAAACCCACTGCTTTTTTCCGTGCGATCTGGGGCCCGTGCTTCAATGCCGGGAATGATGGATACAGTATTAAATCTTGGTTTAAATGATCAGTCGGTTTTGGGATTAGCGAAACTTACAAATAATGATCGATTTGCTTGGGATTCTTATAGACGATTTATCCAGATGTACGCCAATGTCGTTATGGATTTTAATGTTTCACTACTTGAAGCTACGCTGGAAGATTTAAAAGAAGCCCGCGGAGTTCATGAAGATACAAAACTTACTGCAAATGACTTAAAAGAATTAGTGGTTGTTTATAAAAGAATTATTTTAGAAGAAACGGGTGAGTCTTTCCCGGCTGATCCAATGGAGCAATTATGGCGAGCGATTGCCGCTGTCTTTAACTCGTGGGAGAATCCTCGAGCCGTTAAGTATAGAGAGATTTATGATATTCCTCACAATTGGGGAACGGCGGTCAATGTTCAATCGATGGTCTTTGGGAATATGGGAGATGATTGTGCTACCGGAGTGTGTTTCACTCGTGATCCATCAACAGGAGAGAGAAAGTTTTTCGGTGAATACCTTATTAATGCTCAAGGGGAAGATGTTGTTGCTGGAATTCGAACTCCGCAACCTATCAATGATTTTTCAAAAAATGATTCAAATAAAAACTTTAAAACTCTTGAAGAGGCAATGCCAGAAGCTTTTAGAGAACTGACAGTTGTTTATCAAAAATTAGAGCATCACTATAAAGATATGCAGGATATTGAGTTCACAATTGAAAACAAAAAACTTTATATTCTTCAAACTCGAAATGGAAAAAGAACTGCTGCGGCCGGAATTAAAATTGCAGTTGACTTGGTCGCTGAAAAAATTCTTTCAAAGCAAGAAGCTCTGTTGCGAGTGAACCCTGAAGACTTAAACCAATTGCTGCATCCTAGATTGGATCCAAAAGCTAATAAAAAAATTATCGCTAAGGGGTTACCTGCTAGTCCTGGAGCTGGAGCTGGTGTGATTGCGTTTACTAGTGAGCGCGCTCATACTCTGGCCGGAGAGGGAAAAAAAGTTATTTTAGTTCGCCAAGAAACTTCTCCTGAAGATATTTCTGGAATGGTGGCTTCAAAAGGAATTCTCACTGCTCGTGGAGGAATGACTTCTCACGCGGCAGTTGTGGCTCGAGGAATGGGCAAACCTTGTGTTGCTGGTTGCTCCGCTTTAATTGTTGATTATGCCTCTGGCACGCTTATCGTAGATGGGAAAAGATATAGCGAAGGTGACAGCTTAACTATCGATGGAGCTACCGGCGAAGTTATCGAAGGAATTGTTCCAACTATTGAAGCAGCTATTACAGATGATTTTGCCACTTTTATGCAATGGTCAGATGAGTTTAGAAGATTAGGAGTTAGAACTAATGCTGATACCCCAGATGACTCTAAGGTTGCAGTTAAATTTGGTGCCCAGGG
Organism: Bacteriovoracaceae bacterium; assembly: GCA_947448205.1. Lineage (GTDB taxonomy): Bacteria > Bdellovibrionota > Bacteriovoracia > Bacteriovoracales > Bacteriovoracaceae > Bacteriovorax. The sequence goes on along the minus strand of CANFNL010000078.1, from coordinate 1,246 downwards.
GATTGGTCTTTGCCGAACAGAACATATGTTTTTTGAAAAAGATAGAATCTTAGCCGTGAGAGAGATGATTTTTGCTAACAACACAAAAGATCGTGAACTTGCTTTAGCTAAAATTCTTCCTTTCCAGAGAGAAGACTTTGTAGGAATTTTTACAGTACTTAATGGATTGCCAGTTAATATTCGTTTATTAGATCCACCACTACATGAATTTTTGCCTCATTCACTTGAAGATAAAAAAGAATTGGCCGATAGTCTTAACCTCGACATGAAAACAATCGAAAATCGAGGCGATCAACTTCATGAATTCAATCCAATGTTGGGTCATCGAGGTTGTCGTTTGGGAGTTACCTTCCCAGAAATTTATCGCATGCAAGTTCAGGCAATTATCGAAGCTGCGCTTATTTGTGCAGATAAGGGAGTGACAGTGCTACCAGAAATTATGATTCCATTAGTAGCTGTAGAAGGCGAGCTTACAATGCTTAAAGCAGATGCTATCGCTGAAATTGAGCGTATCTTTAAGGCTAAAGGCAAAACCATAAAATATAAAATTGGAACGATGATCGAGCTACCAAGAGCGGCCATTATGGCAGGAACAATTGGAGCGCATGCAGAATTTTTCTCATTTGGAACAAATGATTTAACTCAAACTACATTTGGATTATCTCGAGATGATGCTGGAAAATTTTTACCAGAATATGTATCTAAAGCTTTATTGCCAAACGATCCCTTTGTCTCGATTGACCAAGAGGGTGTCGGCTTTTTAATGAGGCATGCTGTAAGTGAGGGGCGCAAAGCAAATCCTGATATGCATTTTGGTATCTGTGGAGAACACGGTGGAGAGCCAAAATCAATTGAATTTTGTCATAAGATCGGACTTGATTATGTTTCTTGCTCACCTTACCGAGTGCCAATTGCCAGGCTTTCAGCAGCTCAAGCGGCCATAAGAAATACAAAATAGTTAGAGATAAAACACTCAAGCTTTCTTGGTAGAAGCTAGGTTTTAAACAGAAATTTAAATATGGAATTAGTAAAAAGTTTAGCATTTGAATTGATGGGTGAACAGCACTTTGACTCTATCGCTGTAGGAGCCATAGATTTTAAAAAATCTTCATTTGATTCATTTGAAATTTCAGCTGATGTGTTTAGTTCAAAACCATATTTATTTTTTGATCTTGCAAGTCTTACAAAACCACTTACTAATTCTGCCTCTCTTTTAAAGCAGCCAGATCTTTTTGATGATAAAGTG